>JBFIMP010000097.1:0-9240 GCA_041611635.1 Christiangramia sp. | reverse complement strand
TAAAATTCATAGTCATTGCCCATATTTATATGAGCTTCAGCCCTGGTCTTAATCACCAGCTTCCTGTCATTGGTCAAGGCATTATAGAATCCCATATAAGGTTTGAAATATCCATAGTACCTGTCTGGATCTGCTGTATTGATCTTCGCTCCAAGATTCAGCTCAAATAGCATCCCACGTGTAGGGTTGAGCACATCATCATAGCTTTCATAACGATACATGGCATCCAGGCCGGCAAAGTATTTTCTATCGAAGAAATCTGGATCATTACTCATAAAATCTTCTGAAATGAATCTTCCTTCCTCCTGCTGAACTTCAATCCCTTCAAAACTTGCAGTAAAGCCAAAAAAGCTTCCGAAAGGAGTTTTATTAACCAGGGCTGCCCTAACACCATATTCACTAAGCCCAACCCTGTTGTAACTTAAGCCAAGCTCATCCTCGAAATTTTCGGTTTCATTTCCAAAGCCAAAAAAGTTTTCAGAAAAAGTTGGACTCGCGAAATTCGCTCCTACCTGCAAATTGTAATTACCTACTATAGTTGCAAACTCTGCTTCATAATCCAATGCGAAACCATTAGTTGAAGAATGAACCTCTCCGGAAAAAGTATGCTGAAGGGTAAATGGGTTTCTTTTGAATTTATTTACAGATTTCACATATTCCAGACCAAATGAAAAACCCGTGTCTGGATTATAACCAATCCCGGGAAGAATAGATCCTGAAGAAAAGGTTTTTTTATCCTTATCATAGGTATTGATCTCATAATTATCTGTTAGACGAAGTTTTGCTCCATCGATCTTCTTTATGGTATTTGGTAAAGATTCATGATCGTAAATCTTAAGGTTTTTGCCATAGTCTACCGTATAGACATCATTATTCTGGCCGCCAATAACTCTCAAGAATATCCTGGCAGGACCTTCACCTTTAACATAGATCTTATCATCATCATCCAGACCATAGATCCATATCTCCTTTGTTTCTTCATATTTGTAAACCTTATCGCTTAACTTTTCTGCCCTTTCCCCGCCTTTATTTCTTGTAATGGTGACCCTGGTTTCATTGTTGGGAAGTCTTATGATATCAATAAAATCATCTTTATCTGTTCCTGTAACTATAGCCAGATTAGCCAGATGATCATAATACCTTTCTGCAATATTCACAATATTACTTCGTCTTCCTTTTACATTTTCCATCAGTTCCTGAGTAGCCTTTCCTTTGGTTTCTTCAGGTAATTTAGAAAAAGCTTCTTCTATCGCCTCATCTGTAACATTTTCCTGAATATACCTGGCTTGCTCTAACCATGTTTCTTTTCCCACATTTTGCAGCAGTGACCTGTCTAGTCCCATTGCTGCGATATTGAACCATTCTACATCTTTAATATCTTCTCCATAAACCGCGAACTGATTAGCAAAGCCTGTAATCGCCCTCAAAGTTCCAAAAAATGCACCATCAAAATTCGAGAATACCTGGTCCCTATCTCTTGGTACTGGTTCAAAATGATGTTGTCCTTTTTCATTTTCTATCTCAGACCAGCGCCATTGATCCTGATGCCTATCCCAATCGCCTATTAGCATATCGAAGACCCTTGCTCGCACGTAAGCAGGTTCATCAAGAATATACTTCTCATCTCTTCTCAATCTTTCAATCATGTCTGCAGTGCTAACAATATCATGATCTGGACTCCCGAAGGACTCATATCCTATCCATCCCTCCTCTGGTCTCTCCACGATCATGTAAATATCGTCGCCGTGAACAGAATTATATTTCCCTAATGCTTTTTGTTTTGGCAGATAGAAAATTTCCGGATTCGTATGATAAACTCCTGCAGCCTTACTCAATGTTGGTATGGCCAGAAAACCATACGGATGTGCTGCCGTATAAAAATCTGTAAGAAGATTTTCTGCCACGGTATTTTTCATTTTATCCTCTACCGGTTGATTTTTAAAAGCTACCGTTTGCAAAAACCTCAATGCATCTTTTCTAACCCTCCTGATATTATATTCGCGGCCAAGACTGTCTTTTACACGAAGGGATACGGTTTGATGACCGCCTCCTTCACGAACCACTTCCAGACCACCGTAAAGAGTATCCAGATCCGCAACTTTTAAGGTTACCTCGGTTCCATATAATTCACGGTATCTTTCTCCCCAAACGGTCTTGTGTACCGGGCTTTTATCGGTTTCAGAATCTTTATAAATAGAAGTGGTAATTGTCTGCGGAAAACTTTCAGGGTATTGCTTTAATTCAAATGGTATTGGTGTTTTCATCACCTCTTTTTGAAAAAGCAATTTAGGTTTGTTGTTCTCATTTCCATAGAAACTAGCCCAGGCCGACCCATCCTTGAATATATCCAATACCGCAAATCCCTGTCCATTATACGCGAAAAGACCGTCGTTGCTTAAGGTTGCGTAAGAGGCTTTTGAACCAGAACCGGAAACGATCTGCTTCACACTATCATGCTCTATGTATTGCAAGGAATGCTCGTGCCCGGAAACGAATATCAACCTTTCATTTCCCCTGGCAATGGTCGAAAGCCTATTGGCAAGAGATTTATACCTATTATTCTGTGCATCCTGAATGGATACTCCTCCGGTTGTCCTGATCAACGTTGCCAGAGAACCCAAAATAGGTAAAGGAATTTTCTTTTGAGAAGGATAAATATGCCTGTCAAAAGTATATTGCCCGCCGTGAACTCCGTTGGTGTATACTGGATGATGCAGAGCAATTAGAACAGTTTTATTCTGATTTTTTTTGATCTCAGATTGAAGCTCAAGGAACATAGCCTCTCTCGTCTTAATTTCTTCGCAGTCATCGTTGATCTTAGGGTTCTTATCCCAGTCTTCCAGATACCATTGAGAATCAATTACAATTAACTGGATGTTATCAGAAATTTCCAGAGATTCCAAACCACAACCGATCTCGGGGCTCCACACCAGGCTTTCTTCGAATTTACTTTTAAGATAATCTTTCTGTCTCTCAAGACCTTCCAGTTTTTCGCTATACCAGTCATGGTTCCCAGGAATAAAAACGACTTTTCCTTTATAATTTTCTATCGCATCTAATTGCGCATCCAGGCGATATTCAGCTTCTTCCCGCTCCGGAGAGTCTTCCGGAGGCATTCCATCGGGATAAATATTATCGCCAAGAAAAATGGTATAGTTTTCAGTTTTATTAACCGAGTCCAGGAATGTCTTAAAGGCTACGAGACCTAAAGAGGTACCTCCTGGTGGCGAATATCCTGCATCACCAATGAGATAAAAGGACTTCTCAATTTCCTTATTTTCCGGATATCCAAAATCAGACATTTTTTGTCCATCTCCATATTTTGGTCCCACGGTAGCACAAGAAAATACAAGGAATAAGGTTAAAAACGGAGCTAAAAGTTTAACTTTTTTCATAGAAAATATTGGGTAATTTTTTTTGTAATTTGGGCACTACATTTAAGAACTTCATATATGAATAATCTCATAGAGAAAGCTGATAAATTTGTTGAAGAATTATTTAAAGAAAAACTGCCAAACACCTTTATATATCATAACTACCAGCATACGCAGCGTGTGGTTAAAAGTACTAAAGAATTAATCGATAATTCTGAAATTAATGTTAAAGAGGAAGAGGCTCTAATGCTTGCAGCATGGCTTCATGACACCGGTTATATCCATACTTATAAGGGCCATGAAAAGAAAAGTGCCGAGATTGCAGAGGCTTTCTTAAAAGACAATAATGCTACCCAGGAATTGATCGATAAGGTTAAGAAATATATTCTTGCCACTAATTTCTCCAATATTCCTGAGTGTTTGGGTGAGAAGATCATACGTGATGCCGATTCTTCTCACTTTGGGAAAGATTATTTCGAAGAGACGAGTGAATTCCTGAGACAGGAATTAGAACTTCATAACATCAGGCATTTTACGAATGCAGAATGGCTTGAGGAAAATATTCTTGTATTTACTGAGAAACATCAGTATTATACAGATTATGCCATAGAAAACTGGAAGCCGAAGAAAGATAAAAATCTTCTTGAACTTATTGAGAGCAAGAACAAACAGCAAAAAAAGCTTAAAAAAGAGGAGCATAAAGCCAGAATGAAGGCTAAGTATAAAAATGAGAATCCCGAAAGGAGTATTCAAACACTTTATCGCACCACTTTGAGAAACCATATAAAACTTAGTGACATTGCCGATACGAAGGCGAATATCCTTCTTTCTGTAAATGCCATTATCATCTCGCTTGCAATCGCAGATATGATCCCTAAACTTGAGGCAGCTTCCAACAAACACCTGCTGGTTCCTACTTTAATTTTGATACTTTTTAGTGTAGCATCAATAATCCTTTCGATTATGTCTACACGTCCTAATGTAACCAGTGGAGAATTTACCAGGGAACAGGTAAAGAAGAGAGAAGTAAATTTACTCTTTTTCGGTAATTACCATAAAATGCCTTTCGATCAATTTAAATGGGCGATGGGAGAATTAATAAAAGATAAGGATTATGTTTATGAGATGCTTACCCTGGATTTACATTTGCTGGGCAAAGTGTTACATAGAAAGTATCTACTGTTAAGATTAACCTATACGGTTTTTATGTCTGGTATAATTATATCTGTCCTGGCATATATATTATCCTTCTATCTAATGTAATTCCTCCATTAGATCATCATAATTAATAACCTTTTCTGGATGATCGCTATCTGGAGTATATAGAATATTTACCCGGATAGCTTTTAATCCTACTACGCCCTGTACATCCTCGAGTTCCAGTAATTCCACCTTATCTCCAAAATAACTTTTGGCCTGAAGATATTTAATATACTGTAGATATTCTCTTTCATCACTACTCTGAGAATAGACAATGGTCAATTTACCTTTTTGGGTTACTCTCTCTTCGGTACCTTTCACGAAAGCTTTATCGATTCGCTTTTTAATAATCTCATACCTGGCATTATAAGTTCCATCAACATCAAATTTCTTTTCATCCATCCTATACCGAATGGACATGGTACTGTTATATACCAGGATAAGGGAAGCGGCTTCAAGCTTGATTGGTGTACTTTCCTGCAACTGATAGAAACGATTTTCCATTTCACACATGGTGCTCAATTGCCATAATCTTAGATTAAAAAGATAAACCTTATTAAATGGCCTTTTATTTGCCATGGAAGCACCTATGTACATATTATGATCTACCCCATCTGTCTTATACCTCTCAAAATAATGTGGGTAGATCTCCTGGGCCTGTACCTGTTTTTTATCGATATATCGCGACATGGTACGGTTTATCTGCTGAACCGTATCATCATATTTTTTCCTGTGGTTATATACCAAACCGGTTTCTGGATTGAGCATTTTGGAATAATCATCTACAAGATTCTTGATCTCATCTGACTGTTTTTTCAAATGACTCATTAGAGGATTCACTTCCTTCTGCAACAAATTGAAAACCTTTTGCTCACTGCTGGCATTCAGCGTATCCAGCAACTCCTCTCTAAAATCTGAGATCCTGTATTTAACCTGATCATAAATTGGTAATTCTTCAATTTGATAAGCTTTTTGGATAATATCGAGAATCATGTCCAATTGATCCAGAAGGTCCTTTTTAATAGCATTATTCCGAGCTTCAGAAGAAGCCACAATATCTATCTGGCCATATAATGGAAATACATCCTTGAAGGTGATATCTTTAAAAGAAGCAAGACCATCCTTTTCCAGATCACTGATAAATTTCTTAGCTTCTTTTTCAAAAACCCATAATACACTGGGATGAATTGAAGTACACTCACTTTGAATGACCGCCTTTACCCTATTTTCAAAATCATTACGGTTTCTTTCAACCGTAGTTACTATATAAGGTAAAATATCATCAAGTTTGATCGCATTAATGCTATTGAGTTCGTTTTTCCTCTGAGAAACCAATTCCAGAACACCTAATAATTTTCCGTTCTTGGCAATAGGAGCTAAAAGACAGCTCTTTACATTGTTCTTTTTAAGGTTCTTGGCCAGTAAATTCTCGTTCTCCTTTATATATTCATCCACATTGGATATGGTAAAATAAGCATTTTCATCAATGAGTTTTTGAAAACCTCGCTCGCATATACCAGTCTCACAATCGTTCACTAATTTTTCGTCCAGGATAAAACTTGTAGCCTCATTAGTATCCATTCTCTCAAAAACCATATCCCTGCGATTAAATACCGTGAACCCAACACGTAGGTCTGGTATCTTGTAAATTGACCTGAAAATCTCCTGTAGCTTCTGCAGTTCCTCAGTCTCATTAACCTCTTCGAACAATAATGTGGTTTTTAGTTCAGAGATCGCATCATCTATAGTTACATCTGTAAGGTTTACAATAGTAAAACCTTTAAATATATAACTATTTGGAGGTATCTTTTTTTTCCATAATTTAAGGTCATCTACATTTTGCAGCAATTGGTCAACGTCTTTCTGGGTGACGTCTGGTGCAGAGTCTTTTTTGATGATCTCAACAAAATCTGCATTCATAGCTATCCTGTAATGCCTTCGGATCCCATTTTCATCTGGAATATCGTAATAAAGCGGCCTGGAAATATCCATGGTATAGCCATAGCAATGCTTTAGGATCTGGATACAGGCATAGATATAAATAAGCTCATCGCTTGTATTCCTGAAAGAAAGATTAAAATCTTTTCCCGCTTTTTTTAAGATCTGGGTTAATCTTTTAGATTTATTGAATAGAATATCATGAAAAGGCACAGAGGCGGCCTTGATCTCATTATTGGTTAGAATATTAGGAAACAGGTCATCCAGCAAGATTTTAATGGGCTCCTTATATTTTTCAAGAAGATTCAAATCCTGAAAACCTTCTGATAGCTCAGGATAGTCTGCGATATAATCGAGCATATCCTCCATATAATTTTTGGATATACTGCTTTCGATCTCTTTAACTTCCTCCTGATATTGCTCGATCACCTTATGAAAGCTAATCTGTATCTCAAGAGGAAACTCTTTTAATTGCTGCGTCATAACCCGATAATTTAAGGTAAAATTAAAAGTTACGAAAGGGCTTGAAAGACTACTGGAACAGAATTAACAATAATTTATAAAATAAGAACTACTATGATACCTTAGTTCTTTATTTTTGTGTAAAATAATATAAGAAATGAGAAAAATAGCATTATTAATTTTTGGTTTCGCATTGATTTTAACTGGGTGCCAGGAAGATAAAGGCTACTACCTGAGCGGGACTATAGAAGGTGTTGAGGACGGTAAAAAGATTTATATCTCTGAAAGGGATGAGAATACTAACAGTCTTAAACCTGTGGATACCGCAACTATAAAAAATGGAAAATTCGAGATTGATATGGAAGACCAGGATCAACCTGGATTAAGTTTCCTTAGAATTGAGGGGGTAAACGGAAATATTGTATTTATTACTGAAAATCAGGAAATTAAATTCGATATTAATAAAGATACCATTAGAAACACTGTGGTAACCGGAGGAAAGGAAAACAAGGCTCTAGCAGAGTATCTTGATCATTTACAGGAACTAAATGACAAAATGATGGAGATGCAACAGGAAATGCGCCAGGCAGCCAGAGAACAAGACGGGGAGAAACTAAATAATTTAAGAGAAGCACAGGCTGAGTTAGGTGACAACTCTAAGAATTTCAAGGAAGAACTTTTTAATCGTAATAAAGACTCTTACGTTTCTGTCATGTTATTGATGGATATGCTTAATATGAGATCTCATTCTTCTCCAGAGGTAAGAGATATGTTCGCCAAAGTTTCAGACAGGTTAAAAGAAACTCCTTTAGCCAAGACCTTAAAAGAAACTCTTGATAATAATATGGCGGCAGAAGTTGGAAGTAAAGCACCCTCTTTCACTGCTCCTACTCCAGACGGAGACCAATTGTCTCTAGAAGAAAATCTTGGGAAAGTAACGGTTGTGGATTTCTGGGCAGCATGGTGCAAGCCTTGTAGAGTAGAAAACCCAAACCTTGTAAGGACGTATAATAAATATAAAGACCAGGGTTTAAACATAATAAGCGTCTCCCTTGACAGACCTGGACAGAAAGATAGATGGTTAAAAGCTATTGAAGAAGATAACCTTGAGCAGTGGAAACATGTTTCAAATCTTAAGTTCTGGAATGAACCTATAGCCAAGAAATACAGGGTAAGTGCGATCCCGGCTACTTTTATTCTCGATGAGAAAGGGATTATTGTTGCAAAAAACCTGAGAGGTGAAGCTCTTTCTAATAAGATCGGGGAATTACTTCAGTAATTGTGATGATCAAATTAAGCTAAAAAAGCGCCAAATGGCGCTTTTTTTATTTTAATTCAAATCCAATATTGACCTTTATTTTTATCTCCAGCTCCCCGGGAGCAATAGATTGTTCACCAGCTTTCTCAGCACTCATTTCTACAGCTGCATCCATCCTATAAACCGGCTGAAAGCTATTGTAATCCATTTCACTGATGGAAATCGCTTTTCCAATTTCCTGCCCTAATGGTTGGGCAAGTTCCTTAGCCCTGCTTTTGGCATCAAGAACGGCTAATTTCCTGGCCTCTTTCTCATATTTCTCCATTTCAGAAGATCTGAACTGAATGCCGTCTATACGGTTCAACCCATTTTCAAGAAGGCCTTTCATGATCTTCTCATAACCTTTTATATTATGAAGAGTAATAGAAATCGCCTGATTCGCTACATAACTATAGGTTTTATCATTATAATCATAACGCTTATTAAGGTTCATATAATCTGTTTGAATATCCTTGTCTTCCAGACCTTGCGATTTCAAATAACTAATAACCTTTCCTACTACCACATCATTTTGTTTTTTCACCTCTGTCGCAGATTCACCCTCATGTTCTATTCTGGATTTGATTAGAACTTCATCTGGTTCAACTTTAACTATGCCCTCCCCAGTTACGTTAACCACAGGTTTTTCAAAGTTTTGCTGTGCTATTAATGGCAAAGCTGCAAAGAGAGCGATAAAGAATATCATTTTTTTCATATGAATAGTTTTTAGTTTCACTGAACCTAACCAAGAAGAATACCAAACTAGATTCGGCCTGTCCTTTGAAGTAAAAATAAGATCACAATAGGGATCGCCAGAAGTACCACCATGAGAAGATGCGTTTCAAAAACCCAGGGTGCAAAAAGCATTGTTATTAGGTAACCTCCGGTAGCACCACCAAAATGTGCATCGTGACCTATATTGTCTGCTCTGCGCTTCATGCCGTAAATGGTATATAGCAGGTAACCAAT
>JBFIMP010000096.1:0-9287 GCA_041611635.1 Christiangramia sp. | reverse complement strand
GCTACAGACTTTTTAAGATATTTTCCTCGCAGGGTCACCCTTGCCCCTAATGAATCTCAAACTATTCGCGTACAATTGACCCGTACCGGGAATCTTGAGCAAGGAGAGTACAGATCTCATATGTATTTTAGGGCGGTAGAAGAACAAACTGCATTGGGTGCAGAAGAGGCTAAAGAAACCGAAGGGATTTCCATCAATATTAAAACTGTTTTTGGAATTAGTATTCCTATTATCATCAGAGAAGGAAAATCCACTACAGAATTAAGTCTAAGTGATTTGTCCCTGGATAGAAGCGGTGAGAACCCCAAACTTAGCCTGGTGATCAACCGCTCAGGAAACATGTCGGTCTACGGTAATCTAACTGTTAATCATATTGCTCAAAATGGAACCAAGACAGAAATAGGCCAGATAAAAGGAATCTCGGTCTATACTCCAAATGTAAAGAGATTCTTCAGTTTTGACCTGAGGAACATTTCAAATATTGATCTAAGCGCGGGAACTTTGGAAGTTAGTTATTCAGAGGATAAAGGAGAAACTATGACTACAACAGAAATTTCCTTAAAATAATATGAAAAGAAACTATTCCCGGTTTTTTAAAATACTTAAGCTCACTGTATTTTTTCTTGGATTATTTTTTTTCCGTGTTTCTTATGCACAGGATATAGTATCTACCGAAGACGGAAATTGGCATGAGGTTATATGGAATCCATCCCGACTTCCGGAATCAAGCGATAATGTTCAAATTTCAAATTCTCTTGTAATCGAGCAAGATTCTATTGTTGAAATAAACAATTTGAATATTGCGAGTAATGGAGAGATAAATGTTTTTGGAACCTTGGTGGTTTATGGGAACATTACAATGGACAACAATGGTTCTAACTTCAAGATGCAAAATTCAGCCCGGGTCATTGTCTTTGGCGACTTTTTAGCTTCTAATAAAATTGATATATCAATTTCCAGTTATCTAATAATTCAAGGAAGTTTCATTAAACAAGGTAGTAGCGGGCAAGGTACATTAGATATAGATGACGGTAATATATATATTTATGGAGAGGTAGATGGCTGGGCTAATTTTGGAGGTTGTGACGAAGCAGCCACCTATTCTGGTACTCCACAGGAAAGTGGCACTTGTGATTATGGAGATGAAGATGATTTTGTAAATAATCCTGATATACCCGAAGAAATAATTAATATAAGTAATTGTTATGACCTAACGGGGATCTCCAGTAAAATAGTATGTGAAGGCTCCTCTGCTATTTTTAGCGTTGCATTTAATCCTGATGTAAATTATCAATGGCAGGAAAAAACAGGAGATTCAAATTGGATTAACGTAGGTATAAATTCTAATGTTTACACAATTACCAATGCATTAATAGAGCAAAATGGGAATTTATATCGAGTGATTGTTAAACCAAAGGATACGGTAAGTTCGCAATGCAAATTATCAATATCCTTAACTGCAAGTCTAAATGTTCAACGCTATGGCATTTGGAACGGCTCAGAAAATAATAACTGGAACAACAGTGCCAACTGGAGCTGTAACTTCCTGCCTACTTCTCAAACCGATGTTTTGATTCCAGAGAATTTAGCTTCAGGAAATTACCCGGAAGTAACTGCAGGCACTAATGCATTTGCCCGAAATCTTAGCATTGAAAATAATGCTTCCGTCATTGTAAATGATAACTGGTTGCGTATTGCAGGAAACCTCACAAATCTTGGTACATTAAACTTAGAGAACGGCAGTGTTTCTTTCGAAGGGAGTTCAGTCCAAACGATCCCAAATTCTGCTTTTGAAAATAACCGGGTTAAAAATTTAAGAATAAACAACCTTACTGGAGTAAACTCTGAAGCAAAGATTGAGATAACCAGAACACTCAAGGTGGAAGCTGGCACTTTTGATACTGGCGATGATCTCACCTTAATTTCGAATGCGACTCAAACCGCCTTGATCGATGGAAGCGGTAGCGGAGAAATTACTGGTTTAGTATCCATGCAACGCTACCTCGACAAAGCATTTGGATATAAATTTTTTAGCTCTCCATTCAATAATGCAACGGTCAATGATTTTAGCCCATATATAGATTTTCAGGATCCTGTCACCGGTTTTCCGAATTTCTATCGTTATGATGAGAATCGAAGAGTAGACAGCCTGGATCTGGATGCAACCGGTTGGGTTTCTTATGTTGACCCCGGAAATGCTTTAAACGTATCTGAAGGTTATGCAATTAATTTTGGAGCTTCCACCGGACCCCAAACCGTACAAATAACAGGAGAGATCAATAATGGCCCGATCGCGGCGAAAGAATTATTAAATCACCAGCGTGAATATACCAAAGGTTTTCATCTGGTGGGTAACCCCTACCCTTCGCCAATAGACTGGGAGGCCACAGCAGGATGGACCAGAAATAATATCGATAATGGGATTTATTTTTTTACTGCCAGTGATACCGATCAGTATACCGGGACATACACCGCCTATGTAAATGATATTTCTACGGCTAATCCTTTAGAAGATGGAAGATCTTCAAACATTATCCCATCTATGCAGGGCTTTTTTATAAAAGTAAGTGATTCTGAAACCCAGAATATAGTTACCGCTAGTTTTGGAATGAATAACAAAGTTAGAGTCGTCGATCTGGTACAGGATTTTTTGAAGTCTCCGGTTAAAGACCAGAAACCAGTTATAAGGCTGGAAGCTGGTTTTAAAAATATGGAACAAAAAGATGCGATGGTCATTTACTTTTCTTCTCTTGCCACGGCCAATTTTGAGAAAGAGCTGGATGCATTTAAATTAAAAAACACAAATCCTGCGGTACCCAGTTTTTACAATATAACCGAAGACAGCAAGGAACTAGCTATCAATGCAATTCCGTTTCCTGAATACGGCTCCTATAAAAAAATACCATTAGGTTTTAATGTGGAACAAGGTGGAGAAATGACAATAAATCTGAGTTCTATGGAAAACCTAAGTTCAAATTTCAATGTCTACCTGATTGATCATGAAAAAAATATTGGTCAGAACTTAAGTCAAGACTCTGAATATAGTTTTAAAATCAAGGCAGGAAAACATAATTCCCGGTTTGAAATAATGTTTTCTGAAGAAGAAGTTTCAAATCCTGCAATTGCTTTTAATGAACCTTTTGATGTAAAACTAGATAACGGCCAGGTAAAGGTTAGCCTGAATTTGGAAGAAAACCAAAATGGGATTTTGAGAGCGAGTACTATTACCGGTCAGATTCTTCAAATAAGGAAAGCAAAAGGAAAGGACGAAGTGATTTTTGATGGAATTACCAGTAACGGAATTTATATTATAAACCTTCAGCTTGATCAAAAGCAGTACGCTAAAAAAGTATTAATAAAAAAATAAACGAAAACTATGCTGGCTTTACGCTTAAATAAGACTGCACTTTGTCTATTATTGCTATTGTTTTCAATAATTGAAATTAAAGCCCAGGAAAACCCTCCAGTCCCGGTACAGGTAGAAGTAAGAACCTCCCGGAATCTTAACTTTGGTTCTTTTACCGCAGGGAATTCGGGTGGAAATGTTAGTGTAAGCTATGATGATCAGCGAACTGTAGATGGGGATATTTTCGAACTTAATTTTGGTCAGCCTGTTTCTGCCGCATTGTTTGATGTTTATGCTAACCCTGGAACCATAATCCAGATCCAGGATATGGGTACTTATACCCTGGAAAATCAGGATACCGGGATGCAAATAGACTTACTGATAAACAGCTTTAGTACCGGGCAACGTACCTTCGTAACCCAGGCTCCTAATGCCCAGACTCCTAATGAAGTTTTTGTGGGGGGCACTCTGCGAATTCCCTCAGATAATTCCGGGAACCTTCCAGGTACCTACTTTGGCACGTTTACCCTAAATTTTATTCATCAGTAGTAAGTACTTTTCCGGTTAATGCAAACACAATTTCGAGCTTATACCATTAAGTTTTTAAAGAAACTTCTACCAGTAACTCTGTGCCTGTTCCTATCTATTTCAGGATATAGCCAAGACCAATGGCCGGGATATGATGAGCTGAATGTAGAAATGAATATTCCAGACCTTGGAACCATAGAAATTCCGGTAGCAATAAAAGGCCAGGAAGCCTATATTCCGGTTGTTGAACTATTCAATTTCTTAAAGATTAAAAATGAGCAAACACCTGATGGTATTAAAGGTTTTATTATTAGTGCAGATTCATCTTTCGTTATAAATCCTGCCGGAAATAAGATCACCTATAAAAACCGCCAATTAGAGCTAAAAGAAGCCGATTTTATAAGATCTCCCACTACCCTCTATTTAAAATCAAATCTTTATGGAGAGATCTTTGGTTTAAATACCGATTTCTCTTTTAGAAGCCTTTCTGTAAAATTAGAAACCGAAAAAGAACTTCCGGTTATTAAAGAAATGCGCTTAAAGAAGTTACGCCAGAATTTAAAACGGGTGAAAGGGGTAACAGAACCCGACACTACTATCGCCAGAACTTATCCCTTTTTTACAGGTGGAAGCCTGGATTGGGGTGTGGTAACAACCCAGCAAAGCGATTTTGAGAATGATAATCGCTTATCACTTGGATTAGGAACTATGTTCCTGGGTGGGGAAATGAATTTAATGCTGAATTATTCCACGAGGGTTCCCTTTGATTCCCGAAACCAATTTTACCAGTGGCGATATATAAATAATGAAAGTAAATTATTTAAGCAGGTAACTGCTGGTAGGATTTTTACCCGGGCCACCTCTTCCCTATTTGCACCTGTGAGCGGTGTACAGGTAAGTAACAGCCCTTTCCAGAATAGAAGGTCTTTCGGGACTTACGTGCTGAATGATTATACCGAACCACGCTGGACCGTGGAGCTTTACGTAAATAATATCCTTATTGAGTTCACCCAGGCAGATGCATCTGGCTTTTACTCTTTTGATGTTCCCTTAATGTATGGTAATACCGCAGTAAGATTAAAATTTTATGGACCATATGGCCAGGAACGAATTGAAGAACGTTTTATTAACGTCCCATATAATTTTGTTCCCAAGGATGAACTTGAATATACCCTAAGTGCAGGAATCGTTGAAAATGACGACCTGGATCAATTCTCACGCCTTAATTTTAATTATGGACTCAGCAATGCCATAACTATTGGAGGTGGGGCAGAATATTTATCTGGAGTTACCAGTGGAGAGGTTATGCCATTTATAAATTCTTCGATACGCTTTGCTTCAAATTTCCTTTTCACAGGAGAATATATGTACGGTGTTAAGAGCGAAGGTCTCTTAAGTTATCGAACGCCTGGAAACATACAGGTAGATCTTAATTATATTAGATATGACGAAGACCAAACCGCGATAAACTTCAATTACCTGGAAGAAAGGCAAATTAGTTTTTCTGCACCTATTAGAACTAAAAATTTCTCCTTGTTCAGTAGATTTAGCGTGAACCAGATCATCATGCCTTCCACAGAATTCACCACAGCCCAATTGCTATTGTCTGGGGCTATATTCGGAATTAGCACCAATCTTACAACCTATGGTATTTTTAACGACAGGGTGAAAAATCCTACGATTTACACTGCTCTTTCGCAAAGTTACAGGCTTTCAAATAAAATTCTTTTTTCGCCACAAGTACAATATGATTTTAGCCGAAATCAATTTAATAATATCATACTTGAACTGGAACGTCCCGTATTCGATAAAGGATTTGTAAATGTTGCTTATGAAAATAATATGCTCAGAGATGCTCACATTTTTGAAATAGGATTAAGGTATGCATTAAATTTTGCTCAGACTTCGGTAACCTCAAGGATTGGCAACCGCAATAATTCCTTCGTGCAATCGGCCCGTGGTAGTTTGATGTTAGACGACAATACAGGATATGTAATAGCGAACAACCGCACCGCCATGTCCAGAGCCTCCCTGAGCATAATCCCATTTCTCGACTATAACTTTAACGGTAAAAGGGATCCCATGGAACCTGCCGTACGCGGTATGGAGATAAAAAATAACTCGGGCAGATTATCTTACAATGAGGACCAGACGGTTTTAAGGATCACTGAGCTACAGCCATATATTGACATCATCCTGGAAGTAGATCAAAATAGCCTGGACAATATTGCCTGGAGAGTAAAAAATGAAAAGATTAAGGTACATACCTTACCAAATCAATTTCAGGAGGTAGAAGTACCCATAGAAGTTCTGGGAGAAGTTTCTGGAATGGTTTATTTTAATGAAAATGAAAGACTGAAAGGAATCGGCAGAATTACTGTAAATGTCATTGATGAGAATGGAAAGATCGCGGCCGAATTTTTGACCGAAGAAGATGGGTATTTTACCTTTCTAGGTTTAAAACCGGGTAGTTACACGGCCAAAATAGACGAAAATCAACTTGAAGCTCTCGATTTTATAAGTTCAGGGGTACAAGATTTTAGCATAGAAGTAAGTGAATATGGCGATATCGTGGATGACCTGGAATTTGTTCTGCAAAAAGATCAATAACTTATATTAAGAATCTCAAGTTTTCTAATTTCTTTACCTAGTTTAAAATCTACCCTCTCCCCAACTTTTTTGCCGGTAATAGCCCTGGCGATAGGAGCTACAAAGGCGATTTTTTTATTTTTAATATCGGCTTCATCAACTCCAACTATTTGAAATTCCTGTAACTGTCCTGAAGTTTTGTTTTTTAATTTTATATGAGCCCCGAACCTGATCTCATCTGTAGGCTGGTCTTCCAAATTTATCATCCTGGCTGTATTGAGTCTTTCTTTCAATAAATTTATTTTTCCATCTATCAGGCTTTGGGCCCTTCTTTTCTCAGTATCATTCTCGGCTACAGTATTGGCTCTGTCAAATTCAAGATCTCTCAGCTCTCTTTTAAGCTCTGCCAATCCATTTGGCGTCACATAATTGATAACTCCATCTGGGATTGCAGCTCTTGGAGGAATCATTAACGGTTCTTCCTGATCTTCTTCTTTTACAAAACCTCGGCTCATCATCTAGATTTATATCCCAAGCTAAAAAATAAATACTGGTTTTGGCAATTCTCAAACTTATAAGAATCATAAATATTTCTGAAAGAATTATCTGTAGAAGAACTAAGGTTTAATTTTATACCAAGCCTGTCAATATGAGCCTGGAAATCATCATACTATTTAGCATTATCATTACCGTGATATTTTTGTTCGCCCTGGAGATTTTCCCGGTAGATAAGATCGCTTTCTTTATTATGGTAAGTCTATTACTGGCAGGGCTCATCTCTCCTGAAGAAGCCATTTCTGGATTTTCCAGTCCGGCGACCATTACCGTTCTAGCCTTAATGATCATCGCCGTTGGTCTGGAAAATAATGGGGTTATAGACTGGCTTGCAAACACAATGAAAAAGTTAAAAGGCTTACCCCTATTTTTAATGGTTCCTGTCTTTATGTTAATTGCCGGTAGTATTTCAGCTTTTATAAATACCACTGCGGTTGTGCTGGTCTTCGTAAAGATAATAGATGAGCTTAGCGATAAATACGATATTCCGGAATCTAAATTATTGCTACCCATTTCTTTTGCAGGAATTATTGGCGGAAGCTGCACCTTGATGGGTACTTCTACTAATCTTATTGTGAACGCAGTGGCAATTGAAAGGGGGGTGGAAAGATTCAAGTTCTTTGAATTTACCTGGTTTGGTGCCATTTTCCTGGTCATTACGATCATTACAGTTAGCATTCTTCTAAGGTTCTTACCGCGAAAAAGAAAAGGTGATATTTCTACAGATTATGACCTCGATGAATTCATCACCAAGGGAATTATTAATAAGAACTCCAGACTCATAGGGAAAAACATCAATGAAGTATTTGGATCTGAGGCTGAAGATATTGAAGTAATCAGGCTGAAACGAAGGGGAATCGTGAACGATCACCCCGGGAAATATACTACCATGAAAGAAGGTGACCAGCTGCTGTTAAGGTGCAGCATAGAACAACTAATCAAACTTAAGGACTCAGGAGATATTGTAATCATCAAGAATAGCGATAAAAAAAGTGATGAACTGTTTGAAGGAAATCCAGATATCCTGGAAGACGATATTCAGCTGGTTGAAATTCTAATGTTGCCAAATTCACCTCTTATAGGAAAAAGCATTAAAACTGTTGGCTGGTACGATCTTCACGGAGCTTCACCTTTGGCGATCAGGAAAAGAAGAAACCTAAGGAATCCAAGAAGGCGAATATTCGATAAACAATCTGATGATATAGAATTAAGAGTTGGCGATCGGTTGCTGGTAGAGGTTACCAATTCAGATCTCCGGGAGCTTCAGAAAATGGACGATATATCCATTTTGAAACAGCACCAGGATATCAATATCACTACCAAATATAAAAGAAATATCGCCCTTGGAATCCTTGTTCTGGTAATTGCCCTATCTGCCTTTTCCATATTCCCGATTTTGAAAAGTGCATTAATCGGCTGTTTTTTAATGATCTTTTTAAAATGTATAGATCTAGGTAAGATATATTCCCAGGTGAACTGGCAGATCATTTTCTTATTAGCAGGAATGATTCCCTTAGGTGTAGCCATGTCGAATACAGGAGCCGACCAGTGGATCTCTGAAAATCTTCTTAGATTATTCGATGATAAGAGTAATCTTATAGTAATAGGTCTTTTGTTTTTAGTGACCATGTTTTTAAGCGGTTTTATTTCCAATAATGCTACCGCCATTATCATTGCTCCAATAGCCATAACGATTGCCGCAAATTTAAACCAGGATCCAAAACCTTTTATCCTGGCAGTACTTTTTGCTTCTAATTTCAGTTTTTTTACCCCCGTGGGTTATCAAACCAATACTATTATCTACGGAATGGGTATTTACAGGTTCAGACACTTTTTTTTAATTGGCGGGGTTCTTTCAATTATACTCTGGATTACCGCCAGCTTTCTGCTTTCTGCTCAGTTATAAAATGTTACTTTTGAAAAAAATTATATGCCTAATCTTCTTGTAATTGGTTATGTATGGCCAGAACCAGCATCTTCTGCTGCCGGGGCAAGGATGATGCAATTACTAGAGTACTTCAAAAAAGAAAAATATGAGATCACTTTTGCTACCACCGCTAAAGAAACTAAAAATAAGATCGATCTTGTATCTCTGGGAATAGACCAGGTAAAGATCAAATTAAATGATCCCGTATTTGATCTTCTTCTGGAAGAAGTAATGCCTGAAGTGGTCCTCTTTGACCGGTTTATGATGGAGGAACAATTTGGGTGGAGAGTGGATAAGATATGTCCCAAGGCTGTAAAAATACTGGATACTGAAGATCTGCAT
>JBFIMP010000095.1:0-9297 GCA_041611635.1 Christiangramia sp. | reverse complement strand
TAAGCGATCTTTAATTATGGTTTGAACTATATCAACAGCCACCGTATTATATCTATTGGTAGGGATTATAATATCTGCAAACTCTTTGGTTGGTTCTATAAATTGCTGGTGCATAGGCTTTAGCGTGGTTTGATAACGCCAAAGTACTTCTTCCAGGTCACGGCCGCGATCTGCAATATCACGTTTTAATCTACGTATCAATCTTTCATCACTATCTGCATGCACATAGATCTTAATATCAAAAAGTTCCCGTATCTCAGGATGAGTTAGAATAAGAATACCTTCTACGATCACTACCTTTCTCGGCTGGATCTCTATAAATTCTCCGGTACGGTTATGCTCTTTGAAGGAGTAAACTGGCTGTTGAATGCTTTTTCCAGATCTCAGGGTTTCCAGATGCTCTCCCAGAAGATCGAAATCTATAGATTTAGGGTGGTCAAAATTTATCTTTTTCCTATCTTCAAAACTTAGGTGGGTAGTATCCTGATAGTACGAGTCCTGCGAGATCACATCTACTTCTTCATGTTTTAACTCGTCTATGATCTGATTTACAACCGTGGTTTTTCCGCTACCGGTTCCTCCGGCAATACCAATTATAAGCATGTTCCTGAAATTTGGGCAAAGGTAATATTAGTTTTAAAAAACTTTTGAAGATACCTTCATCATTTTGCAGAAAATAGAATTTACAGGAAATAAAAAACCGAACTGTTTCGCAGTTCGGTTTATGTAGAATTAAGAAGCTTATATATTACTTCTTCTCCTGGATAGCAGCAACCTCTTCTACGGTTACCATATCCTTGATGTTATTGCTCCATGAGTTCATTACATAATTCATGGCGTCTGCAACCTCCTGGTCGCTTAGACCCATTGGGGTCATTATATTGTCATATTTTTCACCGTTTACTTCAATTGGTCCCTGCATGCCATATTTCACACCCCTGATGCTTTCTTCTCTTTTTTCAGTGAGCCAGTTAGACCCATCAAGTGGGGGATAGGTGCCGGTAATCCCTTTTCCATTTGGCAGGTGACAGGTTACACAAAGTTCATTGTAGATCTTTTTACCTCTCTTAACACTAGCCGTAAGCGGAGTGTTCTCGCTGGATTTTTCTGAGGAAGGGATCACATAGGATTCTTCTTCTGAATCTTTTTCTTTTTTGTCAGATTTACAGGCTACCATGGCAGCAGCCAGTCCAAATACGAATAACAGTTTTTTCATATTATTGTTTGTTAGTTAGTTTAGCGATTCCTTTACCCTCTATGGCAACATAGATATTACCATCAGGCCCCTGTCTTACATCTCTCATTCTTCCAGAGTTTTCAAGCAATTTAACCCTTTTATTGATTTTCTTGCCGTCAAGTTCTAAAAGTTCCAGGTATTGAAATTTCAAAGATCCCACTAAAAGATTTCCTTTTAATTCGGGAAATTTATCTGAAGTTACATAAGCAAATCCGCTTGGTGCGATAGATGGTAACCAGTAGAAAATAGGATCTTCCATACCTGGTTTAGATCTCTCATCGGTAATTGGAGTGCCGCTGTAATTTTCACCATAGGTCACTTCCGGCCAGCCATAATTCGCTCCTTTTTTAACCACATTTATCTCATCACCACCTTTCGGACCATGTTCATGTACCCAGATCTCATTGGTTTCAGGATTAAAGATCATTCCTTGTGGATTACGATGACCATAAGAATATATAGCTTCAACGGCATTTTCCTGTCCTAAGAAGGGATTGCCGGAAGGTACGCTACCGTCATCATTTAATCTATATACCTTACCATTATCACGGGTAATATCCTGTGGGTTCACATCACGTGCTCCCCGCTCTCCGGCACTAAAATAAAGATATCCATCATTATCGAAGGCGATCCTTGATCCAAAATGCTGGCCTTTGGTAGTATTTGGAGAGGCCTTGTAAAGGACTTTTTTGCTGGTTAATTTATCACCATCAAGTTTTGCTCTCATAAGAGCGGTATTCCCGCCATCGCCTTCTCCTTCTTTTGAAGCGTAGGTAAAGTAGATCCACCCATTAGTTTCATAATCTGGATGAAGCACCACGTCTAGCAAGCCACCCTGGCCACGGTTATATACATCTGGCGCACCCTGAATTTTTGTTTTCTTACCATTTTTAAAGTGTATGATCTCACCTTTTTTCTCGGTGATAAGCATGCTTCCATCAGGCATGAAAGTAAATCCCCATGGAATGTCAAGGTCTTCAACCACCAATTCATAAGAATATTTATCTGAACTTTCGGCCTCTATAGGGGCAGGAACATCGGTTGGTTCCTGAGTTTCTTCAGTATTTTGATCTGCATTTTCTTCAGTTTGAGCGGTTTCGGAATTATTTCCATTCTCACCACAGGATAGGAGACTTAAAGCAAGTCCCGATACCAATAAAAATTTTCTCATAGCAATAAATTAAAGGCTTTATAAAGTATTAAGTGAACTAAGATATAAAAAATTAAAAGTTTTCATTGTGGGAGATTAATAATTCTTATATTTGCCGCCCAATTATGGTTGAAAAGCCATTTCGGGGTGTAGCGTAGCCCGGTTATCGCGTCCCGCTTTTAGCGGGAAGGCCACCGAAACGTAAGACTGAAAAGATGTTTGTTTACATTCTTTATAGCGAAAAAAGTTCTAGATATTATGTTGGTCAAACTGCAGATATCGATGAAAGATTAAAAAGACACAATTCAGGGAGAGTGAATTCTACTAAAAGTGGATATCCTTGGAAGATTGTTTTGCAAATTGAAGTTATCAATCGCTCTGAAGCTATGATTTTAGAGAAAAAGATTAAAAAACGAGGAGCAAAACGGTATATAGATGACCATCGGGGTGTAGCGTAGCCCGGTTATCGCGCCTGCTTTGGGAGCAGGAGGCCGCAGGTTCGAATCCTGCCACCCCGACTTAAAGCCTTGCATTTTATATGTGAGGCTTTTTTATTTCCGAAAAAATGCGCAGCTTCTCCTGATGCTTCGGGACTGCCATTCCGACTTAAGATTTGGTTTTCTTTCTTAGTCTTGGATATAAAAAAACCCTCAACTTAATTGTTGAGGGTTCTAGGTAAATTAGGCTAATTAAAATTAGTTCTGATCAGACGGGCTTAAATTTGGATTTGCATTAATCTCTGCCTGCGGGATCTTAAAGATCCAGTCATCGTTCATAGATGGTTTTTCGATTTGATATGCATCCTGGTAAAGAACTTCTGAAGCTCCGGAACCTCCGTTAGCTGCATGGTCTATACCCTGATCCCATCTAATGTGATTGGTATATCCAAAACCTTCACCCCACATTTCCAGTTTCCATTGGAACTTTAGATGTTCAAAGAACTCATCTTCTGAACCAAAATCATCACTCCATTCACTGTCTCTTGCCTCAGCTAATGGTCTTAAAGCTTCAATAGCTCCACTAAGATCTCCCATCATTAGCTTAGCTTCAGCCTCGATAAGATACATTTCTGAAGCACGCATATAGATTACATCATCAGGATCGATGGTACCTGGATTGGCTTGCTTTAATTTAAAGTGCATATATGGGTGCGTATTATGGCCTGAAACTAGCCCGTAAGTACCTTTGATTTCAGCAATCGCAGCATTGAATTCAGCTTCGGAGGTATATAATGGATTTGTATTATTTGACCATCCTCCATTACCATTGGCGGCTGAAGTATTCGAGTTGGGAGCATCCGGTAAAAATACGTCACCTCTATAATCAGTCTCAGGAATGGCATCTACCAGTCTTCTATCGGCGATCTTTGGGTTGTTTCTAATCTGGCTTCCGTTAAAAGTATTACTAGCCAGGTAGAAATATGATCTAAAGAAGGTTGTCTCAGCCTGGATTACATGACTACCCCAAATAACCTCTGAAAGATTGTTAGAGTTAAATCCAGATTTCCAGTCGTCCTCACCAAGCAGGGCATAACCTTCTCTTGCTTTTTGAGCAGCTTCAATTGCTGTTGACCAGTCTCCTTTAGATAGTGCCCATCTAGCTTTTATACCATAAGTCACATCGATATTTAGTTGAGATTTAGCTTCGGGGCCACCACCAGATCTTGGAGCGCCAGCCTCAAAAGCAGCAATAGCCGATTCCAGATCTTGGCCAATTTGGTCATAAACCTCTAATACACTCGATCTTGGTTCACTGGTAAATGGAGATTCAGAAGAGAATAACAAAGGTACTCCCGGATCTGAAGAAGGGTTTCCAATTAAATATCCTTTTGCGAAATGCTGAACCAAAGACAGATATGCATAGGCCCTGTAAGTATAGGCCTGACCGAGTATTGAATTTAGTTCAGGAGTTTCTGTAAAATCTCCGTTGGTAATACCATTTATCAACAAGTTGGCATGCAGGATAATGTTATAACGGTGATACCAAAGCAACTCTACAGTAAGAGAGGTTGGTTGGGTGTGCTCATTCCATTGCATGGCAGAACGCCACGAAAGGTTATTGGCATTCGCAGAGTGAATAAGGTCTCCGGTTAAATTATCTCCGAGCGGCACCCAATAATGGTTGTTTGCCCTGGCAGTATTTCCGCCAGGGAAAACCGTTTGAGATTGAGAATATAAACCACGGTGAATGCCGTTGAGTACAAGCTGCATATTTTCTTCGTTTGCCAAAGCGTCTGCTGCCGAGATAGCATCAGTTGGTGTTCTTTCGAGAAAATCCTCACTACAGGATGTGATCGATATCGCAAAAAATATCAGAACACAGTATTTAAATTTATTTATCATAGTTATATTTTTTATCGATTAGAAGGAAAGATTAACACCTAATGAAACAATTCGCGGCGGAGAGAAATCGTCTCCAGGAGGAGTTCCGGCAAGGTTATATTGTGGATCCAATCCATTTCTTTCACTACTTAAATATAAGTTTTCTCCAGTTACTGAAATACGTAGATTATCCAACCCAAGAGATTCGGTTGTATTCCTGCTGAAGTTATAGCCGATATTGACGTTTTTCAAGGCCCAGAATGAAGCGTCTGTAAGGAACCTGTCAGATTGTGTACGCACCAGGTTTGGATTCCCGTTTTCTAATCTTGGTACATCTGTAATATCTCCAGGCTCTCTCCATGCTCTTAAGATATCTGGATGAAGCGAACTTCCGTAGCTACCACTATGCATCAATCCTGAATAAGCGTTATCTAAAACGGTTCCTCCTATTCCATAGGTAATCAGGAAATCCAGGTTAAAGCCTTTATAGCTGAAACTGTTGGCTACCGAACCTAAAAGATCTGGAATGGAAGAGTCTCCAGTATAAGCTTGCTGAGTTTCCTGCCAGTCGTTTGTAGTTTCTATATTTCCATTTTCATCAAGAACAGGAACACTTTCTCCATTTTCATCATCTTCGTACATGAAAAATAACTGATCTCCTGTTTCTGGATCTACGCCAGCAGTTCTTAAAAGAAAGAAGTCGAATCTTGAACGACCTTCAGCCCATCTTTTGCTTCCGTTGATAAATGGATCTGGTAAAGAAGTGATCTCATTTTTAAAGGTGGAGGCTTGTAAGGTTAGATTCCAGTCGAAATCATCTCGATTTAGAAGGTTTGCAGTAAGAGCCATTTCCCATCCTGAGTTGTACATATCTCCAAGATTTACCGGTACCTGGTTTAAACCATTACTCAACGCGATAGGTAAATTATATAGAAGGTCGCTGGAGTTTTTCTTATAATACTCAACAGATCCTTCAAGGAAATTGTCGAAAAGAGCGAATTCGAGTGCTACATCAAAGTTTTCAATAGTTTCCCATTGCAGGTTGGTATTTCCAATGTCTGTAAACAGGATGGCAGGATTTGCAGCATTAGAAGTAATGGTAAACCTTGCCTGAGATAGGTAGCTGTCTAATAGATCATCGTTACCAACTTCACCATAAGATCCTCTAAGTTTTAATTTATCGATAAAAGAGGCATTATCCATAAACTTTTCCTGGTCGATTCTCCAGGAAGCTCCTACAGAGTAAAAATTACCCCATCTATTATCCATATTAAATACAGATGAACCATCTCTTCTCACAGAAGCACTTAAGTAATACTTGTCTTTGAAGTTATAGTTGGTTCTAAGGAAATAACCTTCGATAGCCTTATCGAAAGTAGCACCGTCAAGATCCACAATATTAGAGAAGTTAGCGAATTCGTAAATTCCATTAGCAGCCTGGATAGTAGCAAGTCCTTCTAAATTAGAAAAGGTTCTTTCAAAACTTTCATGACCGGCTGTGATATCCAGATTGTGATTTCCAAAGCTTTTGTTATAGGTTAGAATCTGGTTGAAGTTTTCAACTTCACGTCTGGCACGATCTTCACTTAAACGACCGTCAGGCTGGGCATCACCAATAATGGCATTTTCGTATTCTCTTTCCCATAATTCATTGATATCGCGACCGTAATTTAATCGAATGTTTAATCCATCAAGAATTTCAAAATCTCCAAATAATCTTAAACCATAAGTGTTATCCTTATCTCTTTCATTGTTTAGCACAAGTTCCTGGATAGCGTGACGTCCCTGATTAATTGGTCGTGACCCGATGTTGTATTCTGGATAACCTTCACCATTATCATACACTGGATTTCCAAAGTTGTCTAAAACGATATTTCCGTCCAGATCATTTACAAAAACGGGATAAACCGAACCTACTCCTAAAGCGAAACCAAACGGGTTTACGATACTACCTGTTCCTGCTGAACTTGGACCTTTTGCTTCAGAAATAGCGATATAAGCATTACCTCCAACTTTTAAGCGGTCGTTCACCTCAAACTCGCCATTTAGTCTTGCTGTTAGACGATTAAATCCGGAAGTGATCACATAACTCTCTTCATCAAGATAAGAAGTGGAGAAATATACAGTATGATCTTCGCCACCGGCAGAAACATTCATGTTGTAGTTTGTCCTTATACCAGTCTGAGTTAATTCATCAAACCAATCCAGGCTATCATATATTAATTCGGCGTTAGGATTCAATCGTCCATCCACACCAACGATCTGTTCGTTAGGAACGTTAAACGGGTTATAACCTAACTGGTTGTAAATGTTATCACTTGCAAACTGGGCATCTCCACCTCCAGCACTGGAGTTTTTAAGAGCTTCCCACATTACTTCGTAATATTCACCTGGAGAAATTTGGTCATACAGGCGGATTCCATTTGTAACGATACCAGTCTGTGCAGAGAAGTTGATCTTGGTTTCTCCTGCAGTACCACTTTTGGTAGTGATGATTACAACTCCGTTCGCAGCTCTCGATCCATAAAGGGAAGTAGAAGCCGCATCTTTCAGAACCGTGAAGGATTTGATATCCTCCTGGTTTATTGCATTCAAGTTTCCTTCAAATTGTACACCGTCTACGATATACAGAGGATCGGTGTCACCATTCAAGGTACCTACCCCTCTAATTACAATTCCAGGTGATTCACCAGGCCCCGATGGAGAGGTGAATTGCACCCCGGTCGCTTTACCTTCAATGGCTGCAATGGGAGAGGTAACATTCCTGGTTTCCAGCTCTGCAGAACCAATCACACTTGCAGATCCCGTGAAGGCTTCCTGACTGGAAGTACCATAAGCGACTACTACCACTTCGTCTAACACAGCATTATCGGTTTGCAAGGTAACATCAATAATATTTGGCGAGCCAACAGTATACTCTGCTTGTTGCATTCCCAAAAAAGAATAAACAAGGACATCTCCCCGTTCTGCCTGTATGGCGTAATTTCCGTCGAAATCGGTCTGAGTACCAACGGAAGAGCCTTTAATTAATACGTTTACCCCGGGTAGAGGCACACCGTCTGAATCAGTTACCGTCCCGGTGACTGTTTTTTCCTGCGCTAAACCAATTTCGGTTACTAGCGCCATAAATAGGATTAAAATTAATCTCAATTTTTGTTTCATCTGATAGATATTTGAATTAACCACTTTCAAAAATTGCTAATAAATAGTTAAAAAGCAAGAGGTTTTAGAAACTTCGTAAATGAGATAGTGTTAATAAAAAAATTTTAAAAATCTCATTTAGCATTGTTTAAGGTCTATGAAGTATGCGGTATTTATGTTTAAAGTGTTTTATTTTAATACTTTAATAGGGTTATTTTATTTTTGAATTTTATGCTAAAAAGATTTTAATAAGTAATTTTTTTTATGTGATTGTTAAAAAATAAATTCTGGTTTTTTTCAAACTATTTAATATAGAATGAAAAAAAATAGATGTTGGGAAAATTTCTTATAAATATATGTTCCCGGGTTTTTATAAACTATTAGAGATTTTGCCTTTATTTTATTTTTATCTGCATTAAAATTTTCCTAAAAAATAAAATCAATTGACGTATTCTTGCGTATGTTTTTAACTGACTTCAAAATAACTTTTGATAATAAAAATTAAAGGAAGTTAATTCTTACAGGTTTCAGTTAATCAGAAGGGTAAAAGGTGGTAAAAAGGCTTTATAAGGTTGTAATTAAGATGGATTTAGTATATTTCCAAGCAAATAAAATTTGATGAAAAAGGTCCTGGTGATTCAAGAGGATATTATAATTCTTAAGATTCTGGAAAGACTTACACGTCTAAATGGTTTTGATTGTAAAGCAATTAGATCTCTTAGTGCTCTTAATATTGAAGATCAGCAAACCAATTTCGATTTCATTATTACCGATATTTTGTTTGAAGGTATTGCTCCATTACAATTCGTAGCTCAGGTGCAGGAGGTATTGCTTCATAAGAATCTCTTGATAGTGACCAATATGGGACAGGATAAAATAAAACAGGAAATTTTTAATCTCAGGGGGATAACCGGATTTTATGCAGTGCCAATAGATCTGGATGAAATTGAAGCCATAATACAAGCCTATCAATGAATGAAGCGTCCATACTTATTCTAATTGGATTCGTCTTTGCGGTGCTGGTTATTTATTGGATATCCATTATAATTAGCGTCGTTTACCGGAGGAATAGAACTAAGCGGCTTCAAAAAATAGAGTTGACCTTTGCCGAAATCGTTAGTGGTTACCTTTATAATGATCCAGAAGATCCATTAACTCTTACCCAAATAAATAAAACTCTTAAACGGGTAGGTATCAAAGAGCAAAATAAGAATAATATTCAGTTTCTTATTGGTTTAATGATTCGTACACAACGTACTATTCTGGGAACTAATTTTTACAAACTTCAAAAGTTATATAGTCAGATTCCTCCATATCGGGTATCTGTGAATAAAATTTCGGGTTGGAGCTGGTACAGAAAGGCGAGGGGTATCAGAGAGATTTATGAGATGAATCAGTCTCAACATCTTGACGAGATATTTAAGTACCGAAATCATAAGAATGTATAT
>JBFIMP010000094.1:0-9342 GCA_041611635.1 Christiangramia sp. | reverse complement strand
CTTCAGGAAACTGAAACTTCTTTCGCAGAGTGGTATGCCAGTGATAATGATTAGGGCGCAACCCTTACGGATCGGGCTATTCGCTTTTAGTCCCGCCCGCCTTTTCGCGAACGGGAGCTAACCGCTACTATCCCTTGCGCAAAATTCAGTATGCAGTATTCAGTCTTAGGAAGTAGTTAAAGGTTTTGTATAATCATGACTTCCGCCCTAAGCCTGTTGAAGTGCAATTCCTCTTATTATTTTTATTGAGATCCTGAAACAAGTTCAGGATGACTATTTGGATAAACAAAAATTGTCATTTCGACCAACGCGAGAAATCTTATATCTTTACCCCCGAACAAATCATTTATGGATATTCCCAAAGGCAAAAAAATTTATTTCTCCAGCGATAATCACCTTGGAGCCCCTACCATGGAGGAAAGCAGAAAGAGAGAGGCTGTATTTGTAAAGTGGCTGGACAGCATCAAAGAAGATGCTGCCGCGATTTTTTTATTAGGTGATCTTTTCGATTTCTGGTTCGAATATAAACACGTGGTCCCCAAAGGATTCATAAGAACTCTTGGAAAGCTTGCCGAAATTAAGGATAGTGGTATCCCTGTTTATTTCTTTGTGGGTAACCATGACCTGTGGATGAACGATTATTTCGAAAAGGAGCTCAATATTCCGGTCTTTCACAAGCCTAAAGAATTCCAGTTCAACAGTAAGACCTTTTTAGTTGGTCATGGCGATGGTCTTGGCCCGGGCGATAAAGGTTACAAACGCATGAAAAAGGTTTTTACCAATCCACTTTCTAAATGGCTTTACCGTTGGTTGCATCCAGACCTGGGAGTGCCTCTTGCGCAATATTTCTCGGTTAAGAATAAAATGATCTCGGGTGAAGAAGACCAGCAATTCCTGGGCGAAGATAAGGAGTGGCTCATCCAGTATTGCCGCAGAAAACTAAAATCAAAACACTACGATTATTTTCTTTTTGGCCATCGCCACCTTCCTTTGGAAATAGATCTTAACGGGAAGTCAACCTACGTAAATACAGGTGACTGGATTAGTCACTACACCTACGCAGAGTTTGATGGTGAGCAATTAAGACTTCAAAAACTGAACTTCTAAAGGCTTTCCCTAATATCCTTAAGCTTTAACTGAATCTTCGTATTACCGTTCCAGGTATTCTCATCGAGACTATATACTGCGTCGAACTTTTTACCCTCTTTAATAAGGTCGAGTTTATCACCAAGGTTAAAGCCTATGACGTCAAAAACAGCTTTGGAATCATCTTGCTTTACCTGGCATTTAAGGTGGGTCTTATCTTCTCCAACGCATTTCCCATATCCGGTATCGGTCAATCCCCGACTTATAAAAACAGGCGACATGTTGCCTGGACCAAAAGGAGCGAATTGTTTGAGTATTCTATAGAACTTGGGTGTGATATCCTTTAGTTCCAGTTCTTCATCTATACTTATTTCAGGAGTAAGCAGGTTACGGTCTATGGTTTCTGAAACCACCTCCTCAAACTTCTGCTTGAAATTTAAATATTCAGATTCCAATAGAGTTAAACCTGCGGCATATTTATGACCTCCAAACTGCTCAATATGTTCTTTACACCCTTCCAGGGCTTCATATACATCAAATCCTTTTACAGATCTGGCCGAGGCTGCCAGTCTCTCCCCACTTTTTGTAAAGACAATGGTTGGACGATACCAGGTTTCGGTAAGCCTGGAAGCTACAATTCCTATAACCCCTTTATGCCAGTTCTCATCATAAACAACCGTGGTTAACCTTTCTTCTTCTTTTAGTTCGATGATCTGCAGCTTCGCTTCCTCGGTTATAGTTTTATCGGCACTTCTTCTGTCTGAATTATAGGCTTCGATCTCTTCGGCATATTTTTTCGAGATCGCTTCATCTTCTTCGGTAAGCAGATTTACCGCATGCAAACCATGTTTCATTCTACCTGCCGCGTTGATCCTAGGCGCAACGATAAAAACCACATCGGTAATACTTACGTTTTTTCGTTCTCCCAGCAAACTGCTGATTCCTCTTCTGGGAGCCACGTTTATAACATGCAAACCGTGGTAGGCCAGAATCCTATTTTCCCCTGTTATGGGAACGATGTCGGCGCCTATGGCAGTAGCAACCAGGTCAAGGTATGGCAGTAAAGTTTCCTCTGGCTCATTATTCTTTTGTGTAATTGCCTGTATAAGTTTAAAACCAACTCCGCAACCACAAAGCTCGTCATAAGGGTAACTGCAATCGTCTCTTTTTGGATCCAGAACGGCAACAGCATCGGGGATCTCACTACCAGGACGGTGGTGATCACAAATAATAAAGTCTATCCCCTTTTCTTTAGCATAGGCCACCTTCTCTATAGCCTTAATCCCGCAATCCAGTGCAATAATGAGGCTTATATCATTATCCTCGGCATAATCTATTCCCTGGTATGAAACCCCATAGCCTTCTGCGTAGCGATCTGGTATATACGTAGTAACGTTTGGGTATCTGAATTTTAGAAAAGAAGACATCAAAGCCACACTGGTGGTCCCATCTACATCATAATCTCCATAGACCATGATATTCTCTTCGTTTTCCATGGCTTCCTCAATACGCTCCACGGCTTTTTCCATGTCCTTCATAAGGAAAGGATCATGCAGCGATTTTAGGTCGGGGCGAAAGAATTTTTTGGCTTCTTCAAAAGAAGTGATACCTCTTTGCACCAATAATTTTGCGACAGGAACTCCAACTCCTAATCTGTCTGCCAGGCTGTTAACAGTTATAGGGTCTGGTTTGGGTTTTAAAGTCCAGCGCATAAATTTATAAGATTAGATGAATGCCGAAATTAGCAAAAACAAGTTACAGGATATTAATCCTTCAGCTTAAAATTTCAGCAATTTTATCCTGAAGTTCTGGAACTACCTCCTCCTCGAACCAGGGATTTTTCACTCGCCAGAATCTGTTAACAGGAGAGGGATGCGGCAACGGCCAGTAATCTGGTAAGTGCTCTATGTAATTCTCAACCTTTTCCGTTAGATTTGATCTTTTCCCCAGATAATAATTGGCGGCATATGAACCTATGATGATCTTAAGCTCGACATTATGAAGTTCACTCCAAACCTCATCGTGCCATAAGGGGGCACACTCTTTCCTGGGAGGAAGATCACCGGTCTTCGCTTTGCCAGGATAACAAAATCCCATGGGCAGGATCGCGAAATTATTGTGATCATAAAAAGTTTCTTCATCTACTCCCAGCCACTCCCTGAGCTTTTTTCCGCTTTGATCTTTCCAGGCTACACCAGATTCGTGTACTACTCTTCCAGGCGCCTGACTTATCAATACTATTTTTGAGTTTCTATTAGCCTCAATAATTGGTCTGGGGCCAAGAGGTAAATGGCCCTCACAAACCTTGCAGCCTCTTATTTCACATAAAAGATCTTCCAAAAATCAAGCTTTTCCTTCCACGACGATCACGATTTCTCCTTTAGGAGGATGATCTGTATAATATTGTAAAACTTCTGTAGCCGTACCGCGAATGGTCTCTTCGTGCATTTTCGTGATCTCTCTGGAAACGGAAACCTTGCGATCTTCTCCAAAATATTCCACGAAATTTCCCAGGGTTTTTATGAGTTTATGAGGAGATTCATAAAAGACCATGGTTCGGGTTTCTTCGGCGAGTATTTTTAATCTTGTTTGCCTTCCTTTCTTAACCGGAAGAAAACCTTCGAATACAAATTTGTCATTGGGAAGGCCGCTGTTTACCAAAGCTGGAACAAATGCAGTGGCGCCGGGAAGACAATCTACTTCTACTCCCGCCTCTACACACGCCCGTGTAAGTAGAAACCCGGGATCTGAAATGGCCGGGGTTCCTGCATCGCTTATCAAGGCAACCGTTTCTCCTGCCTTGATCCTCGAAACTATATGATCTACCGTCTTATGCTCATTATGCATATGATGGCTCTGCATCTGGGTTTGAATCTCAAAATGTTTTAATAGTTTTCCGCTATTCCGGGTGTCTTCGGCCAGGATAAGATCTGCCTCTTTAAGAACTCTTATCGCTCTAAAAGTGATATCCTCCAGGTTTCCAATGGGTGTTGGAACCAGAAACAATTTTCCCATATATTATTTACTACTGGTTGTCGAACTTATTTTCGATATGGGCCTTAAAACGCTCTTCGTATTCCTCTTTTCCTTCCCAGTGCTTGTAATCTGGTTTTACCACTAATTGGATAAATTTCTTTGCCTCTTCGTGACTGGTAAAGGTATTTAATTGTGAAAGCACCCTGTTATAATCGGCAGTATTACCATCAAAAAGATGCTTGATATATGCCAGGCGCTCGTTTAAACCAATATTGATGCCTTTCTTAAGTCTATCGTTCAAAGATCGAGGCTTATTATTTTTTTCCACATGGTTTACCGGCTCAAAATCTGGGAGGTTATCATAGTCTACTCCAATATTCCTGAAATCCCTTTTGGATTCTGAAGATTCAGATCTTTTTGGTGATTCGGGAGCGGCATTAATGCTTTCCATTATAAAATCCACCGATTCGGCTTCTGGAGGCATTTGTGCCACGATATCCTTTATTTTCTCTGTATTGGGCTCGGTTATCGCATCTGAATCTCTGTTATATTCGGTCCCATCAGGATAAAATTCGTCATACAGATTTCTCTGCTGGACCGGTTTTGACTCCTTCTTAACCTTCACTTCTTTTACTACAGGTTCTTCTGCCAGATGTTTTTCGGTAAAAGCCAGAACAGTTAGCTTTTCATAAAGATCCTGCGCCATTTTTTTTAGTTGAGCAGCATCCATCTTCCCCTTTTTCTTAAGGATCTTTTCGGCAATATCAACCAGATCTGCTTCGATTTTATTTTTCATCTGAAATTATTTTTAATCATTTATAAGTTATTAGAAAATCGCCGGGATCATTTCTATAGGTATAAAAATAATGCCGGGGTAATTTCATAACTTTAAGGATTCAGCCCTATCCCAGGGTTGTATTTTTAATAAATTTGTTCCACCTTTATGCGAATGAGGTATTTCCCCAATTCGATTTGAAAAATACAAAATGTTTCTCGAAAATACAGTAAATCACGAAGAGCAATTTGGCTGGATTGAAGTTATTTGCGGCTCTATGTTTTCCGGTAAAACCGAAGAACTTATCCGTAGACTGAAGCGTGCAAAATTTGCAAAACAGAACGTAGAGATCTTTAAACCCGCTATAGACACCAGGTACGACGAGGAGATGGTGGTATCTCACGATTCTAATGAGATACGCTCCACACCGGTACCTTCCGCAGCCAATATAAGAATCCTTGCAGACGGCTGTGATGTGGTTGGGATAGATGAAGCCCAGTTCTTTGATGATGAGATCGTGACCGTTTGTAATGACCTGGCGAACCAGGGCGTACGGGTGATAGTTGCCGGCCTGGATATGGATTTTAAAGGAAATCCATTCGGTCCAATGCCCAACCTGATGGCTACAGCAGAATATGTTACCAAGGTACATGCTGTTTGTACCCGCACCGGGAACCTGGCGCAGTTTAGCTATAGAAAAGCGATCAATGATGACCTGGTATTTCTTGGAGAAAACGAAGAATATGAACCTCTGAGCAGAGCCGCTTATTATAAAGCCATGCTGAAAGAAAGGGTTAAGAAACTTGATGTAAAGGAACCTGAAGAATTAAAATCTAAAGCAAAAGAAGAAAATGCCTGAAGCCAAAGAAACCGTTCTGGAAATTGATCTTGGGAAGCTGGCTCATAACTATCGTTTTTTACGATCTCAAATAGATAAGGATGTGAAATTCCTTTCAGTAGTAAAAGCACATGCCTACGGTAGCGATTCTGTGGCCATTGCTCAAAAACTTCAGGAATTAGGCACAGATTATTTCGCGGTGGCTTATGTGGAAGAAGGAATAAGACTTCGGGAAAACGGCATCACCTTACCTATACTGGTCTTGCATCCACAGGTGCTTCATTTTGAAGAGATCATAGAGCATTGCCTGGAACCTAATCTTTATAGCGAAAGAACCTTAAAAGCATTTATTTCTGTTGCTGAAAAGTCCAATCTTAAGGATTATCCTGTCCATATTAAACTGAACACAGGACTTAACCGTTTAGGCTTCGATCAGCCTGAAATTAAAAAAATTTTTGATTTGGTAACCAGTACCAAATCAATAAAAATCGCTTCTGTTTTCTCTCATCTTGCTGCGAGTGAAGACTGGCAGGAAAGAGATTTCACTATTGGGCAGATAGATCTTTTCAGGAAAATGACCTGGGAATTAATCAAAAACCTGGAATACGAGCCAATTCTACATGTCTGTAACACTTCAGGAGTCATCAATTATCCTAAAGCCGCTTTTAGCATGGTGAGAACGGGTATTGGTCTTTATGGCTATGGCAATGATAAGAATATAGATCCCCAGCTAAAACCAGTAGGCACCTTAAAGACCATTATTTCCCAGATCCGTGAAATTGGAAAGGGAGATACCGTGGGATATAACCGGGCCTTTGAAGCAGAAGGACCTACCAGGATCGCCACGCTGCCTATAGGGCATGCAGATGGTATTAACCGTATCTACGGCAAACAAAAGGCCGGAGTTTATATAAATGGCAAATATGCTCCTATCGTAGGCAATGTCTGCATGGACATAATCATGGTCAATGTTACCGGTATAGATTGCGAAGAAGGAGATGAAGTCATCGTTTTTGGCGGACCTCAACATCCAGTTGATTTTGCTGAAGCCGGAGGTACCATTTCTTATGAACTAATCACAGGAATACAACGCAGAGTCAGCAAAAAGATTATCCCGGAATAAGCAGCTGCTCAACATTAGATTTTTTTATATAAATTAGAGCTCAACTAACTACAAACACTTCAATATGGGCTTTTTAAAAGATTTTAAAACTTTTCTTTTTCAGAAGGATATTGTTATGCTGGCAACTGCCGTGGTAATCGGTGCAGCATTCAATAAGATTGTGACCTCGGTTGTTAACGACGTCATCATGCCATTAATTGGCGTATTTACAGGGGGCATAGACTTTACTCAAAAATTCATTTCGCTGGATGGTCGGTCCTATGAAACCCTGGACGCCGCAAAAGAGGCTGAAGCTGCAGTGATCACCTATGGCAACCTGATCCAGGCTATTATCTATTTTATAATTATTGGCTTTTTCATATTTTTGGTACTAAGGTCTTATGAGAAAACCAAGAAAAAAGAGAATGTAGAAGAAGCTCCAGCTCCAAAAGGTCCAACACAGGAGGAAATTCTTCTGGAAATTAGAGACGAACTCAGGAAACAAACACCGTAAAGAAGTACGCTTACCGCTACACTATTCATTTTAAACATTAAACCCCGATGAGAATCGGGGTCTTTTTTTAACAAATTGTACAAATCTGTTTAAATTTTTATAGCGCGATTATTTTTTAGCTTTAAAATATTTTAGGTTATTCACCAACCAATACCTTTGCAATCAAATTTTTAATAAAATACAGTATCCTATGAAAATAGCTGTTGTTGGAGCCACCGGGATGGTTGGAAGCGTAATGCTGAAAGTACTAGAAGAAAGAAATTTTCCGTTAACTGAGCTCATTCCTGTAGCTTCTGAAAGATCTGTAGGGAAAAAGATCAAATTTGGCGATAAAGAATACTCTGTTGTAAATCTGGAAACAGCAGTGTCCATGAAACCGGAGATCGCTCTATTTTCAGCCGGGGGAGATACTTCATTGACCTGGGCTCCAAAATTTGCTGAAGCCGGTACTACCGTGATCGACAATTCTTCAGCCTGGAGAATGAATCCAAAACATAAACTGGTTATTCCAGAAATTAATGCAGACCTTCTTGAGGCAGATGATAAGATCATCGCAAATCCTAATTGCTCGACCATACAACTGCTTATGGCCTTAAAGCCATTGCACGATGCTTATAACATCAAACGTGTGGTGGTTTCCACTTACCAGTCTATTACCGGGACCGGAGTTAAAGCAGTAAGACAACTGGAAAATGAGTATGCTGGAGAAAGCGGAGATATGGCTTATCCTTATCCTATTCACAAAAATGCCTTACCACATTGTGATGTTTTCCAGGATAATGGTTACACCAAGGAGGAAATGAAGCTCACTAATGAGACCAAGAAGATCCTTGGTGATGATTCGGTAAATGTGACTGCGACTGCGATTAGAATTCCGGTTGTGGGAGGACATTCAGAATCTGTAAATATCGAATTCAGCAAGGAATTTGAAGAAGGCAGTGTTCGTAAACTATTAAGCGACTTTCCCGGTATTACCGTGCAGGACAATCCGGCAGTGAACACCTACCCCATGCCCATTTACGCCGAAGGTAAAGATGATGTTTTCGTTGGACGAATTAGAAGGGATCATTCCCAGCCTAATACTCTAAACATGTGGATCGTTGCCGATAACCTGCGTAAAGGTGCGGCTACTAACGCCATACAGATCGCAGAATATCTTATTGCAAATCAACTAGTATAGAAATTCCAAATGATTCAATAAATTTAAAGACCTGAAAGACTTCAACTTTCAGGTTTTTTTTGTCTTAATTTATGTTCAACCAAATTTGAAATATGAAAAAAATATGTACCGCTATTTGTGTTCTGGGATTAATCACCTATTCTAACCCAGCAAATAGTCAAAATCCAAATGAATTGAAATACCCCGAAACTAAAAAAGTAGATACAGTGACCGATTATTTTGGGACCAAGGTTGAAGACCCTTACCGCTGGCTGGAGGACGATCGCAGCGAAGAGACTGAAAACTGGGTAAAGGCTCAGAATGAAGTTACTTTTAGTTATCTTGAACAGATCCCTTATCGCGACCAGCTTAAAAAAAGACTCACCAAGCTTTGGGATTATGAAAAACTAAGCGCGCCTTTTACCGAAGGAGATTATATTTATTTCTTCAAAAATGACGGTTTGCAAAACCAGAGCGTGATGTACCGCAAAAAAGGTGAAGATGGAAAAGCCGAGATTTTCCTTGATCCAAATAAGTTTAGTGTAGACGGGACCACATCACTTGGAGGGATGAGTTTTTCAAAAGATGGAAAAATTCTTGCTTATGCCATTTCAGAAGGTGGAAGTGATTGGAGAAAGATCATAATTATGAATGCTGAAAATAAAGAGATCCTGGGAGATACCATTAGGGATGTGAAATTCAGCGGTATGTCCTGGAAAGGAAATGACGGTTTCTTCTATTCCAGCTATGACAAACCAGATGGAAGCGAGCTTTCTGCCAAAACAGATCAGCATAAATTATATTACCATAAGCTGGGAACCGCACAATCTGAAGATAAAGTAATCTTTGGAGCGACCCCAGACCAGAAACACAGGTATGTTGGTGGCGGAGT
>JBFIMP010000093.1:0-9367 GCA_041611635.1 Christiangramia sp. | reverse complement strand
TACTAAGCCTATCATGAATATACTAATTACATCTGCCGGTCGCCGAGTTTCGCTGGTCAGGTCCTTTCAAAAGGAATTACAGAAAATATTCCCGGGCGGAAAGGTTGTTGCAGCTGATGCCAACCCTGTCGAGGCTGCTGCATGTCATGTAGCCGATGATGCCTTCAAAGTGCCTTACCTGAATGATTCGGAATATATAAACATCCTAATCAGGGAGTGTAAACGAAGAGAGATCTCCCTGCTCATTCCAACGATAGATACAGAACTGGCTGTATTGTCCCGGCACAAAGGTAAATTGGAATCCCAGGGAATCAAGACCGTAATTGCCACAGAAGCATTTATTTCCAAATGCCGTGATAAACGGGTAATTCATAAATTCTTCAAAGATCATAATATTGCTGTGGCCAAGGAATACAGCAAGGAGGATTATACGCTCCCCATGTTTATTAAACCCTCGGATGGAAGCAGAAGTATGGACACCTACCTTATCAGAAAGCAGGAAGAGTTAAAAGATTATCATTTCAATAATGATAAATTGATGTTCCTTGAATATTTAGATCACGATTTATTTGATGAATATACTTGTGACCTTTATTACGATAAAAATCACAGGCTTAAGTGCGCTGTCCCAAGAAAACGGCTAGAAGTCAGAGATGGGGAAGTAAATAAAGGGCTTACAGAGCGCGGTATTATGGTGGACTTTCTGAGAAATCATCTTAGCTATATAGAAGGTGCCGTAGGATGCCTGACATCACAATTTTTTAAACATAAACAGACCCAGGAAATTTATGGAATAGAGATCAATCCAAGGTTTGGAGGCGGGTTCCCTCTGACATATTTAGCCGGCGCGAACTATCCGAAATGGATCATTGAGGAATATTTACTAGATAAAAACATCGACGAAAATTTTGACTGCTGGGAAGATCGGTTACTGATGTTAAGATACGATGATGAAATATTGGTCCGTGGATATCAAGGTTGATGAACAAACGCTGATCGTTTTTGATCTGGATGATACACTCTACAATGAAATTGATTTTCTCAGGTCTGCCTATGAATTGATCGCGAAAGACATCAGGCCAGATAATTGGAAATTACTGTTTAGCTCTATGTTCTCACGGTATCGCAGTGGTAAAGATGTATTTGAATGGCTGGCAACAACCTACAGCTGTGAAAAAAGTGATTTACTGAAAATGTACCGAACTCATAAGCCTGATATTTCCCTGTTAGATGGTGCTGAGCAATTATTAAATGATATAAGAAAAAATGGAGGCTCTCTCGGCATTCTTACCGATGGAAGATCGCTTACTCAAAGAAATAAAATTGACGCGTTGGGAATCACTGGGTTATTTAGACAGATCATTATCTCAGAAGAAATCGGAACTGAAAAACCAAATAGAAGAAATTTTGATGTTTTTGAGACCAATGAAGGTTTCAATAAATACTATTATATCGCTGATAATTTTAAGAAAGATTTTTTGAGTCCCAACCAATTATCCTGGATTACCATTGGGTTGATCGATAACGGTAAAAATATTCATAAAGAAGGATATAAATACATGGAGGAAGAACGGCTGAGGCCTCGATACCTGGTAGGATCCCTCCATGAGATTCGGATAATTTAAAAAGAAATGGACCGCCCCGGGTCTTAACAAAAGATATTTAATCGAATGATAAAGATTATTAAGGATAAGGATTCCTGGAACGAGGTAATCGGTTCTTTTATAGATGCTGATGTATACCACACCTATGATTATCATCATATATCTAAAGGAATTGATGAAACCCCTGTATTGATTAAATACAGTGACTATGATCAGGTTATCGCCTTACCACTATTGATACGCAATATAGTGGGAACAGGTTTTAAAGATGCAACTTCGGTATATGGTTATTCCGGTCCCCTGTGCAGGGATTGCAGGGTGAGAAAGGCAAATACTTCTAATTTTAAAGAGGAGTTAGATGCTCTTTTTAATAAGAACAACATTGTTTCTATCTTTTCAAGACTCCATCCCTTTATCTCCTATCAAACTGAACTACTGAGTAAGATGGGTGAAATTGTAAGCCCCGGGAAAGTGGTGAGTATTAACCTCGGTCTATCGGACGAAGAGCAGCAACAGCATTATAACCGCCGATTGCGAACCTACATTAATAAATGCCGCAGAACCTATAAAGTTAAGGAAGTTAATTCCGACGATGAGATCAGGGCTTTTATTGAGATGTATACGGAAACCATGAAACGAGTGAATGCGAAAGAGAAATATTTCTTTGATGCTGATTATTTCTTCAACTTCATGAAGAGTGAATACTTTGATAAGAAACTACTAATCGCTCTTGATAAAGAATCCAATGAAATTGCAGCCGGAGCACTTTTCATCATGAAAAATCAAATGGTCAATTATCATCTCTCTGGGTTAAAAGATGAGTATCTTAAACTCAATCCAATTAAATTATTATTAGAGATGGTAAGGGAAGAGTCGACCCGTGAAGGATACTCCTATTTTAATCTTGGCGGTGGTGTGGGGAATAAGGAGGACTCCTTATTCAGATTTAAAGCAGGATACTCCAAAGATGTTAAAGATTTCAATTTGTGGCGTTATGTAGTCAACCAGGATATTTATGAAAAACTCTCCAAAGAACATCTCAAAGATACTGACCCCGCTATATCTCCTCAGCTGCAGGATTTCTTTCCTCTCTACAGGGTAGAGACTTCCGAGACAGAAAATGAAAAATAATCACATACTCCCCGAAACAATGAACCTTAACCCGTTCACCACGAATACGTTCACCAAAATATGGTTGAAACATTTCAGTAATGATTCTACTAATATATTGCGGGGTCCCTTCAAAGACTTGCAATTCTATAAAACAGGAAAAATTCCGGTCTATACCAATGTAGGAGCGAATCATACTAAAGGTATATCGTACACTTTTGATAAAAACAATAGTGAATCCTGGAAGAATAAGGTTTTTTTGATCCATGATGTTCCGGATTATTTCAATGTTGATACCACTACTTCCGAACCCAATCTCGGCAACTATAAAGTCACCCAGTATCCTGGGTTTCTTATCGACCTTTCTCCTTATAAGGACCTGGCTGATTTTATGGGTAAAAAATTCAGCAAAAGCAGCAGATATAAGCTCAATAAGTATAAGAAACGATTAGAGGCAAGTTTTGACATCCGGTATCGGATGTACCGTGGTGAGATCAGCAAAGAAGAATTTGATTCTATTTTTGATCATTTCAGAAATTTACTGGAAAAGAGGTTTGACGATAAAGAAATCACCAATAATAACCTGGATCCCAAGGAGTGGTCATTTTATTATGATGTCACCTACCCCATGATTCTAGAAGGCACAGCTGGTCTATATGTAATTTACCAAGGTGACCAGCCTATCGGTGTTACCTTAAATTTCTTTTCAGAGAACATAATGTTCGATGCGATAACAGTATTCGATATTGATTTTTTTAAATTTCACTTAGGTTCCGTCACTATAATGAAACTGATTGAATGGTGCCTGGAAAATGGTTTCAAGACATTCGACTTCTCAAAAGGATATTTCGATTATAAAACCCGGTGGTCCAGCCTTGAATATCAATTTGAATACCATATATACTATGACAAGTCATCACTCAAAGCCAGGTGCATTGCATCGGGTTTAAAATTGTGGTATGAGCAAAAACAAAATTTGAGAAAGAAAGGGATAAACGAACGATTCCATAAGTTCACCTATTCATTGAAAAACAGGAAGAGAAAAACAGAGAAGCCCACGTCTTATCAGTTCTCTGACATAGACTCTGCTCCTTCCCAGGATACACTGATCAGGTTACCACTGAAAGATGAGAAAAACCAATGGTTAAGACCTATTATTTTCGATTTTCTCTATCTATCTACGGATACTTATAATTCAATTGAAGTCTACCAGATTAAGGATCAAAAAAACATCTTTTTTATATCAGGCAATGAGTCGAACAAACTACTAACACTTAATTAATTAAGTATATTTGAGAGATAACTTAATTAAGAAACCCGGGATAACCGGTATAAGCGCAATATGAAGGAGCCCTTTATTGACTTTTGGAATGAGCATACAATTCCAAGTTGGCCAAAACGGCTACTAACCGTTCCGTCCTATAACTTCCTTTTTGATTTGTACTTTAATCACCTATGTGCACCGGTATACCGCCATGAATTTTTCCATAAAACTTTAGGCAAATCCTGGTATCCTCAATCCAGCAATTCCAAGAACTTTTTTGTTAATTCCGTTTTCCAGATCATGGATATCCCTGACTACCTCAAATTGGAAATTGGGGTACTTTCCGATTCATATAAATCAATAAAAATCCGACAATATCCAGGGTTCATGGTCGACCTGAGAAATTATAAATCCCTTGATGAATTTCTCCTGCAGCAACTGAGTACACGCAATCGGAAGAACCTGCGATCAAAACAGAGGAAATTAGAATCCGACGGGGATATAATATACAGTTTTTACCACGGAGAGATAGAAAAATCAGAATATGACAGGATTTTCGATACATTTTACCAGTTGCTGAAGAAACGGTTTGTTGAAAAGGAAATGTTTAATCGCAATTTGATGCATTGGAAATATTATTATGAATTGGCATATCCGATGATCCTCAATAAACAAGCGCTATTATTTGTAATTTATGACAAGGATAAACCTATCACAATCACACTCAATTTTCTTTACGACCAACATCTTTTCAGTTATATACAAACCTACGATATTGATTATTCCCAATACAATATGGGTGATATCAGCATGGTAAAACACCTGCAGTGGTGTCTGGAGAACCAAATCCAAATTTTCGATCTCTCAAAAGGAGAGAACGACTATAAACTAAAATGGTCGAACCATCGATACGAACACTTTTACCACCTTTTTTACAAGGCGGGATCAATTCATGCGTTTTTGAAAGCTCAGGTGTTTCAAGGTAAATTGAGATTAGCCCAATACCTCAGAGATAAAGGAATACTAGGTAATCTCTTCCAGTATGATCGTTTCTTTTTCAAAAGATTCCAAAAAAAGGTTGCTCATCACGACTGGAAAGCCCCGGAATGATTACCGGATAAATTACCGCTCTATGCTTGAAGTTTTTTCTTTGCGAAATTTTTGATCTGTTTGGTCTTTTTTAGGAGATGACATATCCTTCTCTAAAATATAACTTCCTATAGCCAAAGCATCTAATCCTGTTGAATAAAAGCAACGAAGTGCATCTTTAGGTGACTCCACCACCGGTTCACCCTGTATATTAAAGCTGGTATTTAATATTACCGGTACACCTGTAATTTCACCCAATTCCCTGATTACGCTATGGTATAAGGGATGAATATTCTTATCCACTGTCTGCAGCCTGGCACTCCCATCAACATGGGTCACGGCCGGTATAATTTCTTTTTTATCTTCCTTTACCTGGCACACCTTTAACATAAATGGTGCTTCTACTTCAAGATCAAAATAGTCCTTATAACTCTCTTTGAGTGCCGAGGGAGCGAAAGGTCTGTATGCCTCTCTGAACTTTACTTCTGAGTTGATCTTATCTTTCATTTGAGGAAATGCAGGGTTTGCTAATATACTCCTGCTGCCAAGAGCTCTGGGACCAATTTCCATCCTCCCCTGGAACCAGCCTATGATCTTCCCTTCTGCCAATAGCTTAGCGGCCTCCTGAGCGACATTTTCCACTTTTCGCGCCTTCAGTTTTGCACCTCCAATTACTTTCTCAATTTCCTTGTCTGAATATTCGGTCCCGATGTATGGATTATCATGCACAAAGTTCCGTGGATTATTTAAAATGCCATTGTATAAATAATAGGCAGCTCCCAATGCAGTTCCATTATCCCCTGCTGCCGGCATTACATACACATCTTTAAAAGGAGTTTCACGAACGATCCGCCCGTTCATGACGCTGTTCAAGGATACTCCCCCGGAAATAACCAGGTAATCTGCCTGGGTACGCTTATGAAGCAAACGACATAATTCCAATACCCTTTCTTCTAATACCTTTTGAAAAGCGGCTGCTATATCCAGGTGATGCTTTTTAAATTCCCCTTTGGGATGCCTTGGCTCTCCGAATAATTCGATAAATTTTTCTGAATATGTCTTTTTAACCAGGTGTTGAAAATTGAAATAGCTCAGGTCTACTTTGACTTGTCCTTTCCCGTCAACCCATATCATCTTACTTACTTCCTCTTCAAATACAGTAGGGTCGCCCATCGGAGCCAGACCCATTGTTTTCCCTTCGTCATAATTGGGAATAAACCCACAAAACTGGGTCACGGTTTCATAAAAAGATCCAAAAGAATTCGGGAAAAAGCTTTGGGTATAATTTTCAACCTTGTTTTTTTCTCCATATCCGAGCCAGGTCGTGGCCCACTCGCCGGATCCATCAACACCCAGCAGAGCTGCTTTCTCATAAGGGGATACGAAGAATGTTCCCGCAACATGCGTCAGATGGTGTTCTATGAAGTGTACTTCAGGTTTTTTACCCGCAGTAAAATTATTGTTATACCAAATTTTAAACCGGCGCTGCTTTGCATAGGCGTTTACCACATGATGCCCGAAAAAAGGCATAAAGCTGCGAAGATTTTTCAGGACATACATAGATTTCTTAAACCAATGGGTGGTTGGTTTAATGGAGACTGCAATATGATCGATGTCCTGGAATGTGATCCCTGCCATTTCAAGACACCTATTAATTGCTTTTTCCGGGAAAGCACCTGTGTGCTTCACCCTGCTCAGTCGTTCTTCTTCGATAGCAGCAATAAGCTTACCATCTTTTATTAAACAAGCTGTAGAATCATGGAAATAATAGTTCAGTCCTAGGATAATCATATATAGTCAGGGGGTAGAAAATTCAACAATAAAATAAAAACGTCGAAGGTAAAAAACCTATTGCCTTTGTTCGAAAACTTAACAATAAATTACAATTCGAGCACTAAAAATTCTGACCTTCTGTTTGCCCGGTGCTCTTCAGCAGTACATTGTACGCCGTCGGAACATTTATTGATCAGCTGAGATTCCCCATATCCATTTGCTTCTAAACGATCCCCGGATATTCCTTTGGATATCAAATAGTTTACGGTATTATCTGCTCGTTTCTGGGATAAGCGTTGATTATAGGTTTCAGGCCCCCTACTATCGGTATGAGCATTTACCTGCAATTTAATACCGCTGTTTAAGTTCAAAAGTTCAGCCAGTTGATCCAATGTTAATCTGGACTCCTGGTTGAGGGAACTTGAGTCGAACGCGAAATATATTTTCCCTAAACCTTTTATCTGGTTTTCTATTTGCGTTTTCCGGGCTTGTTCGGCTTCTTCTGCCGCTCTCCTGGCGGCTTCTTCCTTCTCTCGAGCTAGACGCTCGGCAAGAGCCTTGGCTTCCTCTTCGGCCAGCCTGGCTGCGGCAATAGAATCCTGTTTGCGATGCTGCTCTTGATCTATAGCATTTATTAATGCAAGTTTCTCTTCTCCTTTTTTAGACAGTCCTTTTTCAATCCCATACTGGTAGATAACCCCGGCTCCGTGCTGAAAGTGATTGCTTTCTCCACTTTTAAAGGCCCATTTCCCCGAGGTATTAATATCAATTCCCCAACGTTCTGAAAGCCAGAATCTGGATCCTAAACTAGCATTATAGGTCACCCTAGAAGATTCATTCGCATGTGTAAAGCCAATACCGGTACCGATATAAGGATCAAACCATCCTGAACGCCCCACCAGCCTGTTCAAACTATAACTAAGACGGGCATCTACAGCATAATAGTCCTTACTTTCAGCTAAGACCACATCGTCAACAGTATTTCCCTCTTTATAACGATTATATGTGGCAATTCCCTCAAGTACAAACCCACTCCCTATGTTCTTACCAAGACTTAACCGGGATGGAAAAGGCACATAATTCCACTGGTCCTTAATTATAGTGTAATCCCGAATCCCATCGCCAGAATCATCTACTACATTGAATCCTAGCCCGAAGATCCAGGAACTCTTAATAATACTATCATTTGCTGTAAGTACAGGCATTTCCTGCGAAAACGAAAATGCAGTGAATGCGAGGAAAAGCGCCATGGCGCAGCCGTAAGTTCTCATGTCGTACAAATTTGGGACTAATTTTCCCACAAAGATAAGGGCAGCAGGTTCTGATCCCAAGCATTGCACGACAAAACGGGAAAATATTCGGTATGCTACTGTTTTAAGGCAATTCAACTAAAATATTCTCATAGCTAAGGTCAAATGGCGATCTTCTCTTAATTTTAGATCAAATCTCGCTGATGAACCCTCTGTTAACCCTCGCGATTCACGCTGCTCTGGATGCCGGCCAAAAGATCATGGAAATCTATGAAGATGGTTTCGATGTACAGCAGAAGCAGGATGAATCCCCGGTGACCCAGGCTGACCTGCAAGCTGAAAATATAATCCTGGAACACCTCGTAAAAACCGGGATCCCTATCATAAGCGAAGAGAGCACCAAATTACCTTACAGTGAGCGAAAAAAGTGGGAAAACTGCTGGTTGGTCGATCCCCTGGACGGCACAAAAGAGTTCATCAAACGAAATGGTGAATTCACAGTGAATATCGCCTATTGTGAGCAAGGATACCCTGTACTGGGGGTGATCTACGTTCCTGCGAGCGGAGAAATGTACTGGGGAGATACCGAAATGAAGGAGGCTTACAAATCGACTTTACAAGAGGCTGTCTCGTCCAAGGAACTCACCCCGGGCCCGGTGAAAACACTGCAACGCACTAATGAAAGTGGAAATGTACTACGTGTAGCCCGCAGCAGATCACATTTAAATCCCCGGACCATTGAATTTATCCACACCGCCGGCCAGGGGTATAAGCGTATAGAAATGGTCACCAAAGGGAGTTCCCTGAAATTCGGCTTGCTAGCGGAAGGGTTGGCTGATCTTTACCCGCGCTTCTCCCCTACTATGGAATGGGATACGGCTGCCGGCCATGCCATCTGCAAAGCTTTGGGATTCCAGGTTATCAATGCAGAGACCCTCCAAGAACTGAAGTACAATAAAGAAGATCTTCTTAATCCTAGTTTTATTGTAAAACGGCACGCTATCCCATGATCGTCAGTTTAAAAGTGTAAAAAGCGCCAGGCTAGGCCGCAGCATTCTCATTGTTTATCCGAATAGCCCGTAAACCCGCTAATTTATTAGTACAAATTTTAGAAATTCCATAATAATTCTATTTACTCTATATAACCGATAGGATAATTAATATATTTGTCACCAAGGCGAAGGCTGACAAATTGTTTACCCCAACCTTTAAACTGTTATTTATGAGCAGACATACCCTTAATTACCTCGACGAATTGGAGGCAGAAGCCATATATG
>JBFIMP010000092.1:0-9377 GCA_041611635.1 Christiangramia sp. | reverse complement strand
TCCAAACCAATCATAAAACTTATCCTGGTATTGCTGGCGATGGCCAGTCTGGTAGTAGCCCTGGTAAATCCCAAAATGGGAACCAAGCTAAAGACCGTAAAAAGGGAGGGAGTAGATATAGTTTTTGCGATAGATGTCTCTAAAAGTATGGATGCAGAAGATATCGCCCCGAGCAGGATTGATAAATCAAAACAACTGGTAAGCCAGATCCTGAGTAACCTTGGAAGTGACCGGGTTGGGATCATTGCCTATGCCGGTGGCGCTTATCCTCAATTGCCCATTACGACCGATTATTCTGCAGCCAGGATGTTTCTGCAGGCGTTGAATACAGACATGATCTCTTCTCAGGGAACAGCCATTGGAGATGCCATCGAACTGGCAACAACCTACTACGATGACGAGCAGCAAACCAATCGTGTCTTGTTTATCCTAAGTGATGGTGAAGATCATGAAGGTAATGTGGAGGAAATTACCGAACAGGCTTCAGAAATGGGCATTCGAATATTCACCATTGGAGTGGGAACCGAAAAAGGAGGTCCTATCCCTATAAAGCGAAATGGGGTAATTCAGAATTACAAAAAAGATAACCAGGGAGAAACCGTTATAACCAAGCTGAATCCAGAAACTCTCCAGGAGATCGCAAACGCCGCAAAAGGCAGTTATATCCAGGGGAATGTTACCAGTGACGTCGTGGATAAGGTCATTGAGGAATTACAGAATATCGAGAAGACCGAATTTGAGGCAAAGCAGTTTGCCGATTTTAAATCTCATTTTCAGTTGTTCCTGGGAATAGCTTTGGCATTATTATTTCTTGATATTTTTGTATTAGAGCGCAGTACGGCCTGGCTGCGTAAACTGAATCTTTTTAATGAACGAAAGAAGAAAGGAGCGAAAGATGTATCAAAATAAATGTCAGAATGTCATTTTAACCGGTCTGTTGCTGCTTTTAGGTTTCCTTGGAAAAGCCCAGGAAAAACCTGAAAAGCTAACTAAAGAATCCAACAGGTTTATTGCGGAGGCACAGGAAGCTTTATCTGAAAATGATTTTGCCAGCGCAGAAGCTTCCTATAGAAAAGCTATCGCGAAAGATCCTAATAACACTACGGCCAAATATAATATGGGTAACCTGTATTACACCAAGGAGAAATCCCTGAACGCTGAAGAAAAGCTGAAGGCGGCCGCAGAAATAGCAGCAACCAAACCCGAAAAGCATCGTATTTATCATAATCTTGGTAATTCCTATATGCAACAAAAGAATTATCAGGGAGCGGTAGATGCATTTAAAAACGCCCTGCGCAATGACCCAACAGACGAAGAGACCAGGTACAATCTTGCTTTAGCCAAAAAAATGCTGGAAAAAGAGCAGCAAAATCAGGAAGGTAATCAGGATCAAAACAAGCAGGACGAAAATAATAAGGATAAGAATCAGGACCAGCAGAATCAGGACCAGAACCAGGATGGTGAAGGTGGTGAAGATGAAAAAGAGGATCAGAAACCTCAGGACGAAGGAGAGAACGAAAAGGATAAAAAGCAAGGCGATCAAAACGAGGATAAGCAGAAAGATCAGGGTGAAGGAGAGAAGAAAGATCCTAAAGAAGGAGACAAGGAAAAGCAGCAACAGCAGCGACCTACCCAGGGACAGTTATCTCCACAACAGATCCAGAGCTTGCTTGAGGCCATGAATAACGAAGAGAAAAAAGTTCAGGATAAAATAAACGCTGAAAAAGCGAAAGGTGTCAAAACGAAAACTGACAAAGACTGGTAACATTTTTGATGTTTGCTAGACAAAGAATTGAGCTTATAGGAGGAAAAAGATGAAATTGAAATATTTAATTTTAAGTTTTTTATTGTGTGCTTCCGGGATCATTCAGGCCCAGGTGAGGTTTGAAGCGAAGGTGAGCAGAGAAAAGCTGGGAATTAATGAACGGCTAAGAGTAGATTTCGAAATGAACGAGGATGGCGACAACTTCAATCCGCCGTCTTTCGATGGGTTTACCGTGGTTGGAGGTCCCAACCAGAAGATAAGCACGAGCATCCTGAATGGAAGGATGGAATATTCCAAAACTTATAGTTTTTACCTTCAGCCTAAAAAAATTGGTAAGCTTACCATTGGCCAGGCTGAAATAATCATAGACGATAAAACCTATAAAACATCACCTCTAAAGGTAGAGATCACTTCAGCAGTGGATAAACCTAAGGACGGGGATAGTGCCGAAATAATTGCGGAAGATAACCTGCACCTGGTCGCGGAGATCTCCAAGGCTAATCCATACCTTAACGAAGCCATTACCGTAGTATACAAACTTTATGTGAGTCCGCGTGTGAGCGTAAGTAACTGGCGTGAGCTCGATAGCCCAAAGTACAACGATTTCTGGAGCCAGAGCATCGACATCCAGCAGTTAAGAGTAGAAAACGGGGAATATGATGGGGAGCCCTACAGATATGTAGTTTTAAGAAAGACCATTCTTTATCCGCAGAAAACGGGGGAGTTAAATATAGAGCCTTTAACCCTTTCTATCGCCGTGGATGTCCCGAGTGAGCGAAGAGATATTTTTGGTAGCAGGATTTATAAAACAGTAAATAAGACAGTAGCAGCCAACAATAGAAAGATCAACGTGAAACCATTACCGGCCGGGAAACCTGCAGATTTCACAGGGGCCGTGGGTAAATTTGATTTCAAGGTTACTGCCAGTAAAAATGAGCTGAATGCCGGTGAGAGCCTTCAGGCGAAAGTAGAGGTAAGAGGAAACGGAAACCTGAAATTATTTGATCTGCCGGGATTAACCGCCCCGTCGTCTTTGGAAATGTACGATCCGGAACGCGTGGAGAATGTGAATACCAATCTCAACGGGATGCAGGGAAGTATTTCACAAACCTACACCGTAGTGCCAACACAAAAAGGAAAATATCCCCTGCCGGCACTATCGTTTTCCTATTTTGATCCTTCTACAGAAACTTATAAGACCAAGACCTCTGAGGAGATCCTTATCAACGTGAACCGTGGACCTTTGGCAGGAAACGAACCTTCTGGCATGTCTGGAATCAATAAACGGGCTGTTGCTATAGATGGTAGTCAGTTTAGATTTATTAAACTCAATACTAACCTTAAGCCTATAGATAGCAGTGATTTTCTGGGGTCTGTAGCATTCTGGGGTGCGCTGGTACTTCCGCTGGCGGCGATTCCATTGTTTATCTTATTCGGAAAGAAAAGGGAACAGAGAGCAAATGATGTTCGTGGAAACCGAATGAGAAAAGCAGATAAACTAGCCCGAAAATATCTTTCTGAAGCGAAAAGAAATCTTGGAGATCAAAAGGAATTCTATTTGTCTCTTGAACGTTCCATGCATAATTACCTTAAAGCAAAATTAAGTATCCAAACCAGCGAAATGAGCAAAGAAAGGATACAGGCATTGCTGAGTGAAAAAGCTGTGGACCCGGAAACGAGAGCTGAATTCATTTCTTTACTGGAAAGCTGCGAATTTGCCAGGTATACCCCGGCATCTTCAGACACCATGCAGCATGACTATGAAAAGGCCGTAAGGGTAATTTCAACGCTTGATAAACAATTATAGTGATGAGAAAGTTGGTCCTGATATTTACGTTACTATGCAGCTTTAGCGGTTTCTCTCAGAATGAGGAGCTATTTGATGAGGCTAATTCGGCCTACCAGAATGGGGATTATCAAAATGCGATTCGCGCTTATGAGGAGATCCTGGATAACGGGGAGGCTTCTGCCGAACTATATTACAATCTGGGTAACTCCCATTATAAGTTGAACCACGTGGCGCCAAGCATCTATTATTTTGAAAAAGCTCTACAACTGGATCCAACAGACGAGGATATTCAAAATAATATAGAATTTGCCCGAAACATGGCTATAGATGATATTGAAGCGGTAGAGCAGACCGGTTTTAATCAATGGTTCAATGGATTGGTCTCTGCGTATAGCTATTCCAGCTGGGCGATATTTGCCATTGCATTCTCTATACTTTTTGTAGTTTTCTTCCTGTTATATTATTTTTCTATTAACCCGCTGAATAAAAGACTGCTATTTGGTGGCGCAGTGCTGAGTTTAGTGCTTTGTATATTTTCAGTAGTGTTTGCTTTCCAGCAACAATCATTTGTTCAGGATAATCAATATGCCATTATTTTTGAAGAAGAAGTAGAGGTGAGGGACGAACCAAACCTTAGGGGCGATGCGAGTTTTGAACTGCATGAGGGCACTAAAGCCAAAGTGCTGGAGGATTACCAGGAGTGGTCTAAAATAGAACTTGCCAACGGCGCTCAGGGCTGGGTTAAAAAATCTGTTATCAAGAAACTTTAAACAATTCATAATTTTTTTGCAGGGGGAATTGCTGAACTTTTTCAAATGTTCAGGAAAAAATCTTATTTTTAACTCTGTGAAGAAATTAGCGCTCATACTTACTTTGTTATTTATCAGCTTTCTATTTACTCCTAGCCTAATCGCTTTGACCAATAGACATGTTGATATATCTATTGCGTTTAACGTGAACGAAGAAGAGAGCACATCAAAAAAACAAGTCACCTTAGAATATAGTAGCGAAGAGGTAGACTCTAATTATGATAGCATACATTTTCTTCAGACTAGAAAAATTGATGGACATTATTATCAAGAGAACGTTTATGACGTATGCCTCACCGTGTCTTATCCTCCTCCTAAATTAACATAATATATTGGTTTCTTAGATCACTTAAGCTGATCTCTGCCTTCACCTGTTCTTTAACAGGTGGCTCAACGTAATTATTTTTCAATCAATTACTGGCGCTAAATTCAAGTCGCCTTTATAAATATTCGTGTATTATGTTCAAACAATTTAATAAAGATTTTCCGGCAAGTATTGTTGTCTTTTTTGTTGCCATTCCGTTGTGTTTAGGAATCGCATTAGCCAGTGGAGCACCCTTGTTTTCAGGATTAATTGCAGGTATAATTGGAGGTATCGTAGTAGGTGCTATTAGTGGTTCCAGTCTTGGAGTTAGTGGTCCAGCGGCAGGACTAGCAGCGATCGTACTTGCTGCAATTTCAAAATTAGGATACGAGAACCTGTTACTTGCTGTTGTGATTGGCGGGGCTATCCAAATTGTCTTTGGATTACTCAAAGCGGGTATTATTGGATACTACTTTCCAAATAGTGTTATTAAGGGGATGCTTACGGGTATTGGAATCATTATTATCCTGAAACAAATCCCTCACTTTTTTGGGTATGACGGAGACCCCCAGGGTGACTGGGCATTCTTCCAGGTAGATGGAGAGAATACATTTTCAGAGTTATTCAATGCGCTGAGTAATATTAGCCCGGGAGCTACACTTATCGCTGTAATTGGTATGACCATCCTTGTACTCTGGGAGGCTGTACTATCTAATAAAGGAAAATTCTTTAAACTCGTTCAGGGGCCTTTGGTGGCTGTAGCTGTTGGGATAGTGTATTATCTTTTAACCAGGGATTCTGAAACCTTTGCGATTTCTGCAGATCACCTTGTAAACGTTCCGGTACCAGATAGTTTCGATTCTTTTGTAGGTCAGTTTACCCTGCCTTCATTTGAAATGATAGGAACTATGGAAATCTGGATCACCGGTTTTACAATAGCCCTGGTAGCCAGCCTGGAAACTCTTTTATGTGTAGAGGCAACAGATAAGCTGGACCCTCATAAAAGAACCACACCAACCAACCGAGAGCTTTTTGCACAGGGAACAGGTAATTTAATGTCTGGTATGGTTGGAGGTTTACCAATTACACAGGTGATCGTTAGAAGTTCAGCAAATATTCAATCTGGGGGACAAACAAAAATGTCCACGATCCTTCACGGATGCCTGCTACTGATTTCTGTGGTTATCATTCCTAATATTCTTAATTATATCCCGCTTTCAGTATTGGCAGCAATTCTATTCCTGGTAGGATATAAACTTGCCAAACCAGGATTATTTATACAAATGTACAAGGCTGGATGGAAGCAGTTCGTTCCGTTTATGGTTACTATCGTAGGTATCATCTTCGGGGATCTGCTGATAGGGATAAGCCTGGGACTTATTGTTGGAATTGTGGTGATCCTTATAAAAAGTTACCAGAACTCTTACTTCCTGCATATCGAAAATGTTGAGAATGGAGGTAAGACCATAAAGATGACTTTGGCAGAAGAGGTTACTTTTATCAATAAAGGTGCGATCCTTAAAGAGCTTAATAATCTTGAAAATGATTCTTACCTGATTATGGATGTTACCAAAACCAAATACCTTGATAGAGATATTATTGAGATTTTGGATGATTTCAAGATTAAGGCAGAAGAAAAAAATATTAATATTAAGATCGTTTCTGAAAGAGGAACCGTCGAAAACCCGGAGAGTTATATGGAATTTTTTGAATTAGATAAAAAACCAATTTAAATTTAGACCGGAAATAACCAGAAACGAGTTATACTTTTCGGAATTATTAATTAAACACCGTAATATGATCAAAGAGATAATAAATAAAGAAAAACAGGATAAGCTAAGCCCAGAAGCCGTTTTGACGGATCTTATGGAAGGAAATAAAAGATTTACTGGCCATAAGATGCACGAAAGGGATTATACATCACAAATCGAAAAGACCAGTGGAGGGCAATGGCCACAGGCTGTTGTTCTTGGCTGTATAGATTCAAGGGTGGCCGTGGAAACCGTTTTTGATCAGGGGATCGGAGATATTTTCGTGGCCCGTGTAGCAGGTAATTTTGAGAATACCGATATCCTGGGGAGTATGGAATATTCATGCAAGGTTGCCGGTAGTAAACTGGTAATGGTTCTTGGTCACGAGGGATGTGGTGCTGTAAAAGCTGCCTGTGACAATGTGGAACTTGGTAATATAACTCACCTGCTTAGTAATATCAAGCCTGCTGTGGAAGCAACCACTACCGAAGGGGAAAGAAATTCAAAGAATAATTCTTTTGTTGCCGATGTGGTAGAGAATAATGTTAAACTAACCATGAACAGGATCAGGGAAAAAAGTCCTATCCTTAAGGAGATGGAAGAAAATGGAGAAATTAAGATTGTAGGGGGAGTTTACTCTATTTCTACAGGAAAAGTTACTCTTCTTTAAAACCATATTAAAATTAGGAACTATCTGGGTAATGGCGAAGGCGGTTTCCCAGATTTCTTATTTTAAAGAAAGATGCTTTTCATCATCATTATGATCCAGAATGTCTCTTTCCTGTACCTGTTTTATTATGGAGGGTAGGATCACCGGGGCAATAGTCTCTACAGGATCATAAAGTATAGACTCTTCCAGTGTTCTGTCTTCAACGATCTCTATTTGCTCATTGGTGGCTTTAAAGAACATGATGATCACGCTGGCGATAAAAGCAGATTTTATAAGACCGAATACCCCGCCCAGAAGTTTATTCACTATGCCCAGGGCCGCAAAACCTGCAACCTTGGTAAGCATTTTACCGGCGAGAGAAATCAGGAATACGATTATAATAAAAGTGATGGCGAAGCTTGCCAGGTTTATATATTGATTTTCCCAGTTCACATGATTAGAAAGAAACTCACCAACAAAATAGGAGAAGTGAATTGCCCCATAAATTCCGGCAATAATTCCAACCAACGAGGCCAGCTCTGCCAGCAATCCTCTAAAAAAGCCTCGAACTAATCCGTATAAAAGCACCAGACTTAAGATAATATCCACGGTATTCATAAATCAAATATAATAATTATTAAATCTAGATGGTATCTTTGCAGTATGGCAAGAGACGAACAATTAAAAGACAGATGGGAAAAGGTTCAGAAGAAACTTTCAGACCAGTTTGCAGACGGGGAAATCATGGAGCTGGATGCTATAATTTACCTCATTGGAGTACAGGAACTGGGGCAGCCTCATCGCAAGTTTAAAAAAGACCATAAACTGGATCTTATGCATATAGCCATTTGTACCTTACTGGAGCCTTATGGTTATTATGAATTCGATTTTTTTGATGATGATGGCTGGCCGCATTTCAAGGTTAAGGAACAGTTGCCAACGCTAAAAGCGGGGGAGCAATCTGTGTTAATGAAGGAGGCGATAGTACAATATTTTATGGAAAAGGAATATATTTCATAAATGAACCTGTGGTCTATATTAATTACTTTCCCGCAGGATAGTGGTCCAATATACCAGGAAACCATGGCCGGACGGCTACCCGTGGAGCCGTTTAATACCTATAGCAATATTTTATTTTTATTCATCCTTATATACTTTTCTCTAAAAGTATATAAGGATTATAAGAACCACAGGTTTCTGGCCTGGAGTCTTCCTGTTCTTTTTACGGGGTTTGTGGGAGGCACCGTCTATCATGCTACACGAAGTCATGATATGTGGATGTATATGGACTGGCTTCCTATTGTAATCCTGTGCCTGGCAGTATCGGTATACTACACGGTGAAACTCAGGATAAGTAGAAGGAAACGGCTGTTACTGGCAATGCTAATACTGTTCCTGGTCTTTGGAGTACAATTAATTCCGCTTTCAGGTCATGTGAAAACCTCGGTAGGATATATCGCCACGGTACTGGGTTTGCTACTACCAATAGTCACTTACTTCTTAACCACCAAACTATATCACTGGGGTTATGTGCTTCTCGCTTTTTTAAGCTTTGGCCTGGCCATTAGTTTCAGGATCCTGGATAATTTCCTGTATATCTTCCCGATGGGGACGCACTGGCTCTGGCATATTTTTGGCGCGTTATCTGTGTTTTTCCTGATAAATTTCATCTATAAGGACAAGCTTCCCATAGCAGAGGTTTCTTCAGATAAATAGAAATAGGAATAAGCCTTTAAAAGGAGAAGGTTTAGCTCTAAATTTTATTAAATTTGCGCTTCCGAAACGAAATCACCTATGATCGATAAAATTAAAGGACATATCGCTGATGTTGAAAGCTTTAATGCTAAAACAAAAGACGAGATCGAAGCTTTCCGAATAAAATATCTTGGAAAAAAAGGTATTCTGAACGAGTTTTTCGCTGAATTCAGAAACGTTCCCAATGAAGAAAAGAAGGCTTTTGGACAGGCTATAAATGAATTGAAAACAGCTGCCCAGGATAAAGTGACCGCTCTAAAAGAGGAGCTGGAGAATAGCCAGGAGGAAAAAGGGGTTTATGGTGATCTTTCCAGACCCGGAGAACCAGTTGAAATAGGTTCTCGCCACCCTATATCTATTGTAAAGAACCAGATCACCGAGATCTTTTCGAACATAGGTTTTAATGTTTCTGAAGGACCTGAAATGGAAGATGACTGGCATAACTTTACGGCCCTGAACCTTCCGGAATATCACCCGGCCAGGGATATGCAGGACACTTTCTTTATCCAGACAGATCCGGATATTTTGTTAAGAACGCATACCTCATCAGTACAG
>JBFIMP010000091.1:0-9499 GCA_041611635.1 Christiangramia sp. | reverse complement strand
TACCTTATGGGGATATTGCACGGCAAATTCATCTGAAGATCCTTCGATTTCCCTGTGTTCTCCCCAAACTACGAGTCCGCCATCGATACTTCTCGAAGCGCTACCGGAGCCAAGTCTGGCTAAAAACGATGCTTTTTTCGTGAAATATTCCTCACTTAGGTCTGGATATAATTTCTTTTCCAGGTCCATAATGCACAGGGCAATCGCGCTCATGCCACTGGCAGAAGAGGCTATACCGCTACTATGAGGAAAGGAATTCTCACTATAGATCTCAAAACGGTAATTTTTCAGATAAGGACAGTATTGCTCTATTCGCTGAAAGAACTTCTGGATCTTGGGTTTAAAATCTTCTTTTGGTTTACCCTCAAAATAAAAATCGAACTCAAAATCTTCCGTTTTCAGATCATTGTCTTTTTCAGAGAATTTCAAAGTTGTCGTGCTTCTGCAATGATCCAGGGTGAAACTTATAGAAGGGTTGGCAGGAATTTGGTTTTCCTTTTTACCCCAGTACTTTACCAAAGCTATATTACTTGGGGATTGCCAGCTTACTTCTCCTGGCGATATATTTTGAGGTTCCAGTTTAGGGATAAAATCCTTTTGGGTCATCCTTGAAAATTTTTGCCAAAGTTAAACTTTTATGGTTTGGATTCCAGCCTAAACAATTCAAATAAATTCCTATTTTAGTGAATCAATCCGGCCAATCATGACCAGTAAATTATTCATAAGGAGTTCTTTTGCAGTAATTGTCTGCCTTGTGTTCGGTTTTATGGGAACTGTTGCCACTCAAACCGGCATTGCCGACTGGTATCCCGGCCTGCAGAAGCCCTGGTTTCATATTCAGGAAGATCTTTTTAGCGGAATCTGGATCCTTATGTATGTTTTAATGGGTGTTGCCGCAGGCATCGTGTGGAGTAAAGGATTTTATCATAAATGGGTTAAAACAGCACTCTATCACTTTGGTTTCCAGCTTTTTTTGAACGGTTTCTGGTTTCTTTTATTCTTTGCCTTAAAACAGCCCTTTATCGCCCTGCTGGATCTTATCGTACTTTTCGTGTTGATCCTTTTTACAATTAAATGGTTTAAAATAGTGAATCCTCTGGCAGCTTATTTATTAATGCCTTACGCGGTCTGGGTGCTATTTGCGATCGTATTCAATTTTGAGATCTGGAGGCTTAACTCATAGCTTTGGCAGCGAGAAAACCACCCGTCCAGGCATTCTGAAAATTAAAACCTCCGGTGATCGCGTCTATATTCAAGATTTCTCCTGCGAAAAACAGGTTCTTATGAATTTTACTTTCAAAGGTTTTAAAATCGACCTCTTTAAGATCTACCCCTCCAGCAGTAACGAATTCTTCTTTAAAAGTGCTTTTGCCATCCACATTGAATATTGCAGAAGTTAATTGTCCCGCCAGTTCCTTAAGTTGATCCTTGTTGAGGTCTGCCCATTTGGTTTCAGGCTTTATCCCGGCTGCAATAACAATGCTTTGCCATAATCTTTTCGGAAGGTCAAATTGAGATCTTTTGTCAACCTGCTGTTTGGATACTGAAAATTTCAGCTCTTTAAGTTGCTCAAGCATATCATTTTCAGAATATCCCGGCAACCAGTTTACCCTTATCTGGAACTTATAATTGAGCCTATGCAACTCCCTTGCTCCCCAAGCCGATAATTTCAGGATTGCCGGGCCGCTCATACCCCAATGGGTGATCAAAAGCGGACCTGAACTTTCAAGAGTCTCATTAATTATCTTTACTTCAGCGTCTGAAGCGATGCCTGCAAGATCTTTTATGCGTTTATCCTTGATATTGAAGGTGAATAGGGATGGGACTGCGTTCACTATAGAATGCCCTGTTTTTTCGAGTAACTTCCAGACTTTGGCATTGCTGCCGGTGGCGAGCATTAGATGTGTGCTTTTAAAACTTGCGGTATTCGTATTTACCTGCCAGGTATCACCTGCTTTACTGAAATTTTTCAGGCTCTGCCCTTTCTGAACTTCTATGCCAAGTCTTTTACATTCTTTGGTAAAACAATCAATAATGGTTTGGGAACTATCTGTAATGGGAAACATCCTGCCGTCTTCCTCGGTCTTCAACTCAATGCCCCTTTCTTGGAACCAGCCGATGGTATCGCCAGTCATGAATTTGTGAAAAGGGCCTCGCAGCTCCTTTTCACCACGGGGATACTTCTTCACCAGTTCTGCAGGAATAAATTCAGCGTGGGTGACATTGCATCGGCCACCGCCAGAAACTCGAACTTTGGTAAGCACTTCCTTGCCACGTTCAAGGATAAGTATCTTAAGATCCGGATTATTTTCAGCAGCGTTTATAGCTGTAAAAAAACCTGCCGCCCCGCCACCTACAATTATTATATCAAATAGATCCAAATCCTAAATTTTTAATCTGAGGCAAAAATAGGCAGATATTATGGGTTGGAGAAAATTTGTTTATGGCTTAAGTTCCAGCAGGGGATTATGAAGCCGGTTTGGATAATCTGAAATGATTCCATCAACCCCAAAATCTATCATTCTAAGAATATCCTCTCTGTCATTAACGGTCCAGACATTTACCCTGAAACCTGCCTCCTGACTCAGTTTTGTATTATCCCTGGTAATGATGCCTAGCGAGGGATGTATTGCTGAAGCTTTAAGCATTTTTCCAATTTCTATGGCTTCGGGGACGCTGGCTTTACTCAGGACAGCAATCGGGACTTTTTCGTCTAATTTTCTGGTCTCAAAAAGTTCATTTTTTTGAAAACTTGAAATTAGAAAATCTGAATACTGCCATTTTCCATCAGCTACCTTCTGCTTGACTATATTGCTCACAGGGCCGGCGGTATTTAATCCCTTGAGTTCGATATTGATTTGGCACTTGCCTTCGATTAAATCCAGAACCTCGGTGAGCAATGGTATTTTATACCTTCCTTCGATCTTTAGATCCCTGATGACATCTGCATTCTTTTTCGCGATCTCACCACTACCATCTGTAGTGCGGTCCAGCGTAAAATCATGAATCACCCATAATTCTCCACTAGCACATTTATGCACATCTATCTCGATCATGTCTACCCCAATAGACAGCGCTTTCTGTATACTTTCCAGGGTGTTCTCGGCCAGGTGTCCCTTGGCACCACGATGGCCTATTTTTAGAAAATTGTTCATGCTCAAATTTATTCAATTAATTCTATTGATGATTTTTTTGACGGGATCGAATAGCTAAAGCCAATATTTACAAAGGATTAAGATAGCTTAACATTTAATTAGATGCCCAGGGCTGTAATTTAGTAATCGGTCAAACCGGTAACTAAAAAGGAAATTAATCAACAAAGATTTGAGCCCGGGTCTTTTCACTTCAAATTATCATAGATATGGAAAAATGGTTTCAATTCAAGGAAGTAGATCTTTTGGCGATAATATTAACAGCTATAGGGATTTATCTCGCAACGATTATTTTTACAAGGCTTGCTGGTAAACGAAGTTTTTCTAAAATGTCCAGTTTCGATTTTGCCATGACCGTGGCCCTTGGTTCTATGATAGCCACAACTGTGCTCTCCAAGAGTGTTAGTTTATGGGATGGCGTCGTTGGGCTGGGAATTATTTATGTGTTGCAGTTATCTGTAGCTATACTGCGCAGGTTTAATGTAATTAAGATAGTAGTTGATAATGAGCCGTTATTGTTGATGGATGGCAAGAAAATTCTGCATGAAAATCTCAATAAATCGCGGGTAACTGAAGAAGATCTCAGGTCCAAGCTAAGAGAGGCTAACGTGATAAGGTTATCTGAAGTTAGAGCCGTGATTATTGAAGCTACCGGGGATATTTCGGTTTTGCATACCGGAGATGAAAACGAGGAGCTGGAAGAATGGCTTATCAAAGACGTGAAGCGATAAAATCCCGGTCAAAATTTTCAAAAGATTAAAATAGCAGCCCCCATGGCGAATAGAACATGGGCCACCAGGATTTGAATATAGAATTCTCTTAGCAGTATATTTTCAGAGTTTGGAGATATAATGAACATAAGGTGCCAGCTTAAAATGGAAAGGATACCGGCGAAAATACCATATAACAGGATCGAAATGATATTGATATTGAAGGAAAATGTGAAATGGACGATATAAAAAAGCGTCATAAGGATAATGCCGATCGAAAAATGCACCACCCACCCTATTATCGAATTGTTTGAGGGATTCACTTTGTCATAGGTAGATCTTCTTAAAATCATGTTTAGAAGCTTTGGTTCTTTGAACTGCTGGTCTTTTACCCGTGCGATGAAATAACTAAAACCGGTCATTAGAAAGGTGCCAAGTATACCGGCGAGAATGACTTTTAGGAGTTCCATTGGTTTAAAGTTTAACGAATTGGTTTCATCTATATAAATTACTGAAAATAAGTTTATTATGGAAATAAAAAATAAGAGCCAAATAGGAGGTTATAATTTAAGGGTACCCAGAAAACCAGACCCATGGATTAAATTTGAAAAATTCATATTAGAAAATAATCACCCCTGTATCATGGCTAAAACCGTTTTTTCCATGGATAAGGTTGAGTTACATTCTTATTCAGACTTTGGGAGTCTGGCTGCCGCACGTAGAATAATTGCAGATCTTGAAGAATATATTTTGGATTATGACTTTACTTCAAATGATTTTAAAACATTCATTGCGGTGTTTCCTGAATCTCCGAATTATTCCGAAATTGCCTATGAAAAATTACTATGGAAGCAACTCTCGAATTTACATGAAGTAGATAACAATGACTGGGATCCGGCGGTTAGCAGAGATGCTGAAAATGAACATTTCAGTTTTAGCCTTAATGGAAAAGCGTTTTATATTGTAGGAATGCATCCCGGGGCTTCAAGAAAGGCAAGGCGAAGTCCCTATACAGCGATCGCATTTAACCTGCACTGGCAGTTCGAAAAACTGCGGGAAATGGGTAGTTATGAAACGGTTCGTAACAGGATAAGGCAACGGGACGAGGAGTTGCAGGGGTCCATCAATCCAATGTTACGGGATTTTGGAGCCGACAGCGAGGCGAGACAATATAGCGGTAGAGAAGTGGAGAAGGCATGGCAATGTCCTTTTCATAATAAATTAGAATGAATGTACAGATCAGAGAAATACAAGAAGGATGATAAACAATTCATCTTTTCCTTTATAAAAAAGAATCCTTTTGCCACGGTAATTATGAACGGTAACCGGCTAATGGCAACCCATTTACCGGTGCTGTTAGCTGGAAGCGAGGATGAATGGCTATTATATACACACCTGGCGAATCACAATGAACAGGCTGCACTGGTAAAAGAAGGGGCAGAGGCCTTGATCATTTTCCATGGTCCTCACAGTTATATATCCTCTTCCTGGTATAAGGAAAAGGATATAAGTACCTGGGATTATTCCGCAGTGCATGTGAATGCGAAATTGAAAATACAAACCAGGGAAGAACTGGAGAACTCATTGGAAAAGCTGGTAAAACATTTTGAAAAAGAACAGCGTTCACCTCTTTACTATAAAGATATCCCAAGAGCCATGCTGGAAGATCACCTACCACTTATTACTGGTTTCTGGCTGGATCCGGTGAAAGTAGAAGGAGTAGCTAAACTGCATCAATCTTATCCAAAACACGATGTACAAGCTGTGATAGATAACCTAAATTCTTCCGGAGACGCTATGAAGCAGGAGCTGGGAAAGGCGATAAAAAAAGAGAATAATATAAGTGAATAACCAAAAAAGGATATGCAGGTAATTGAAAAGCAGAGCGGGGCGGCATTCAAAATAAAAAAGGGACAGCTTTTAAAAGTGGTGGATCCTTTGGGCGAACAGGTTAGCGATATGGTGGTTTTTAACGCCGAAGATATAAGAGAAAAGATCTCCAGCGGTAAAACTCTCGATTTTGAAGAAAGTATCCTGATCACCAAAGGCAATTATATATGGAGCAACCGAAGCAATAAGATGATGGAGATCCTAGAGGACACCAACGGCCGGAACGATTTTTTACTGGCTCCCTGCAGTCCCGGAACTTTTAAGATCATGTATAAGAATCTCGAATATCACCCCAGCTGTTTCGAGAATTTACATACCAATCTTGCAAAATATGACGTGGAGCCCGATGATATCCCCACTGCTTTTAATATTTTTATGAATGTACGCTTCGATTCTTTTGGAAGGATCACCGTGAAGCCACCTCAAAGTAAAGCCGGTGACTATATTATCTTTGAAGCAAAAATGGACCTAATCGTAGGTCTCACCGCCTGTTCTGCCGAAGACAGCAATGGCGGAAGCTTTAAACCTATACATTATGAAATCCTGGATTGATTTTCAATAATAAAATCATGCGTTCTTCCTGCGATACCTCATATTAAGCATTTCTATAGCCAAAGAGAAGAAGACTGCAAAATAGATGTATCCTTTGGGTACGTGATGGTGCGCCCCTTCTACAATAAGCATAACACCTATAAGTATTAAAAATGAAAGTGCCAGGATTTGTATTGTGGGATGATCATTTACAAATTCCCCTACTGGTTTGGCAAATATCATCATTACGATTATGGCAATGACCACCGCTATGACCATAAGGAGAATCTCATCGGTAAGTCCCACCGCAGTTAAAATGGAATCGAAAGAAAAAACAATATCCAGTAATACGATCTGTACGATCGCTGAGGAGAAACTCATAGTTTTACTTGTTGTTCCAGTTTCGGGATCTTTCTCCTGTCCCTCTACCTTATGGTGTATCTCCAGTGTACTTTTTACCAGTAGAAAGATTCCTCCCGCAATAAGTATGATATCCCGCCAGCTGAGTTCGAAATCTGCAACTGTTAGTACAGGTTTGGTAAGTCCAATGATCCAGGTGATGCTTAATAACAAAAGTATTCTCATAACCAGGGCGATGGTTAGCCCACCCAAACGGGCTTTTTTCTGATTTTCTTCAGGTACTTTACCAGCCACCAGGGAAATAAAGATAATGTTATCTATACCCAGAACTATTTCCAGAAATGTCAAAGTAAGTAAGGCTACCCAGGTGTCGGGTTGTAAAAGTATTTCCATAATAGATTTGTTGGACAGGCACCAAAAATATTGAAAAATTGCGTAGTTGAAGTTAAATTTATTACAAAGCAAGAATCATAAAACACAGGAGATGATTAATTAAAACCAAACTTTATGCTGAAGCCGCCATACACTGAAAACTGGTAAAAATCATAATCTGTTCGCCAGCGATTTTCCGCGCGCATATACAGGAAGAACCTGTCGAAATGATATTCCATCCGGGCATTAAAGGCAAGGGAGGGATAGGTTTTCCAGGGCCGCCTGATGAAGGAAAGAGAAATGTCTCCGGTAGGGACCAGTTTTTTACCCGGTCTTACCACGAACCCGGGATTGATTCCCATGGATTCATACTCTATAGCCGGAAATGTTTCATAATAAGCGATTATACTAAAGCCTACGTTTCTATATCCTATAGAAAAAGTACCGTCATAAGCCACATTGTTTACGGTACCGCCAAAAGTAGCATTACGCAAATCCACGCCTGTGCTGGCAAACCAGTATGTGTCTTCACGGGTGAGCCATGGCTGAGCCATAACCTGCAGGGGAAGCAGTAGGGTTGCAATAAGAAATAACCTTTTCATCCAATATGATCTATTAGGAATTCCTTGGAATTCCAACCGCCTGTTTCCGGCTTATCGATTTAAGAGGTTGATTTTAGGTTGTTTATGAAGATACTATTAAATTCTGAAATGGGTCTCGATAAGTTCTGAAAATAGAATCTTATAAGAACGAGCGAGATATCCAGTCAAAATACTTTAAAGAATTTCCAATTTGGAAATCACTATATTTTTGATTTTATGGAAATTATACAGTTATATTTTTAAAAAATCTTTAAATTCTACCTCAAAATATTGCATAAACCGGGTTTAGTTACCCGGTTTCTTTTAGCTTTTTACTAATGTGATAAGTTATGCTCTTTAAACTCTGAAAATGAACAAAATTCTTACCTGGTCTATTAGTGCAGCCCTGGCTGGCTTTTTATTTGGATTCGATACTGTAGTCATTTCGGGAGCAGATAAACAGCTTCAGGAATTATGGAATACTTCAGACGCCTTTCACGGCTCGGTAGTAATGGCTATGGCCCTTTGGGGAACCGTGGTTGGAGCTATTTTCGGAGGGATTCCCACCAACAAAATAGGGCGTAAGAACACCCTGATGATCATTGGAGTTCTGTATTTTGTTTCGGCTTTGGGATCTGCTCTTTCGAACGACCCCATAACTTTCGCGGTATTCAGGTTTTTAGGAGGATTAGGTGTAGGAGCCTCCACGATTGCAGCACCGGCCTTTGTTTCTGAGATCGCGCCTGCAGACCAGCGAGGTAAACTTGTTTCGCTTTATCAGTTCAATATTGTCCTGGGCATTCTTATCGCCTTTCTTCCAAATTATTTACTTCGGAATACTGGTGCAGAGCCATGGAGATGGATGGTAGGGATAGAAGCCCTGCCGGCATTCCTCTATCTCATCTTTGTTTTCCTCATTCCCCGAAGTCCGCGTTGGCTGGTATCCAGGGGAAGATTTGCTGAAGCTGAAAAAGTACTCGCTATCATACATCCTGAAAGGGATATAAAAAGTAAACTTCAGGAAATCAAAGACCTTGATGAAAAAGAACTTAGTGGCGAGAATATCTTCATGAAAAAATACCGCTTCCCGTTAATCCTTGCCTTTCTTATCGCTTTTTTTAATCAGCTTTCCGGTATAAATGCTTTTCTTTATTACGCTCCGAGGATCTTCGAATCTGCCGGGCTCGGCGAAAGTACGGCGCTGCTTAGCAGCATAGGGATAGGAGTGGTGAATCTAATATTTACCTTGATAGGGGTCTTTCTTATAGATAAACTGGGACGAAAGCAATTGATGCTTTTTGGTTCTATTGGTTATATCATTTCCTTATCACTGGTAGCAGCAGCCTTTTTTCTTAACTGGGGTGGCTTATGGGTGCCTGTATTCCTGTTTCTATTCATAGCTTCGCATGCTATTGGCCAGGGTGCGGTCATCTGGGTATTTATTTCTGAAATTTTCCCAAACCGTTTAAGGGCTTCGGGACAGGCTTTTGGATCATCTACCCACTGGGTGCTGGCTGCGATCATCCCTTCTACCATTCCCTATTTATTCACTAATATCGGCCCCGGCTATGTATTTGCCTTTTTCGCATTTATGATGGTTCTTCAGTTGATATTCGTGATCTTTATGATGCCAGAGACCAAAGGGAAGTCTCTGGAACAGTTAAGCTTCGACCTATCTATAAATAAGTAGTTTAAAAATATGAACAGAATGAAAAGATTATTTGAAGTTATATGCATGTCGTTTTTGGTGGCTGCAATCGCTTCCTGTAAGAATGATTCCAAAAATCAGGAAAAAGAAGTGACTGAGGTACAAATTCAGAAGGATGAGGATTTCAGGCCTAATTTCCACTTTACTCCAAAAAAGAACTGGATGAACGATCCTAACGGGATGTTTTATATGAAC
>JBFIMP010000090.1:0-9500 GCA_041611635.1 Christiangramia sp. | reverse complement strand
TTCCACATCCTGGTACCTCCCAGAGCAGGGCCCAAAACCGTGTTATGAATACCAATAATTGCCTTTAATCCTGTATCTTTGTCGTTGCAAAAAACGATTTGTTCGTGTTCGTCAAACGATAACTGTCCAAATACCGGAGCAGACTTTTTTAGTTCATTTGCATTTAGAACGTCAACTTGCATAGTTTGTTGATTTTTAAAAATTTCAGATTTTGAATTTGATCAAAAATCCATCGCAAAAATAATAATAATTTAAAAAGCAAGGATTTAAAACGTGTTAAATTACAGAATCCTCAAATAAGCCAAAATCCTCTGAATGAAAAACCTTCAGCATCTCAATAAATATTTTTACAAATACAAATGGAAGTTATTGATTGGCCTGGTGATCACCATCGCTGCCAGGATCTTTGCCATTTATTACATCCCGCTTATTGGAAAAAGTACCGTGATCATTGAAAAATATATCAATGGCACCGTAACCGATGTGTCCACTGTAAAAAGTGAACTTGCATTCAATATCATGCTGATTATAGGTACTACCCTGATTTCTGCTTTTTTTACGTTTTTAATGCGGCAAACCTTTATCGTGGTTTCAAGGCATATGGAATACGACCTTAAAAATGAGGTCTTTCAACATTACCAGGATCTTTCCCTTAATTTCTACAAGAAGAACCGTACCGGAGACCTCATGAACAGAATAAGTGAAGATGTTTCAAAAGTAAGACTTTACCTGGGCCCTGCGATTATGTATAGCGTAACCACCTTCACCTCTACTATCGTGGTTTTGATTTTCATGCTTAAATCTGCACCTGGACTTACATTATACACGGTTATTCCATTACCTATTCTCTCTTTTGCTATTTATAAACTCAGTGTTGCCATCCATCAACGCAGTACGGTAGTGCAGCAATATCTATCAAGGCTTAACACCTTTACCCAGGAAAGTTTTAGCGGGATAGCGGTGATTAAATCATACGGGCTAGAACCACAGACAAACGAAAATTTCACCGAGTTATCCAATGGAAGCCGTGACAAGAACATCGACCTGGTAAAAGTACAGGCCTTCTTTTTCCCTTTAATGGTTTTATTGATCGGTATAAGCAATATCATTGTTATTTATGTTGGCGGAAGAAAAATAATATCTGGTGAGATCGAAAATATCGATGTACTGGTAGAATTCATTTTATATGTGAACATGCTTACCTGGCCGGTAGCATCTATAGGCTGGGTAACTTCCCTGGTTCAACAGGCCGAAGCCTCACAGGAGAGGATCAATGAATTCCTAAGCGAAAAACCAGAGATCACCAACCCTAAATCTGAACCCGATACCATTAACGGTAGCATAGAGTTCAAGAATGTTAGTTTTACCTATGATGATACAAATATCACCGCGCTTAAAAATGTATCGTTCAAAGTAAGCAAAGGGGAAACCCTGGCTATAATTGGTAAAACAGGCTCGGGTAAATCTACCATCCTGGAATTGATTGGAAGGTTATATGACATAGACCAGGGAGAGATCCTTATCGATGAGCGCAATATTGAATCCTTGAACCTGGAAAGCCTGAGAGAAAGCATTGGCTATGTACCCCAGGACGCCTTCCTTTTTAGTGATAGCATAAGGAATAATATTAAATTCGGGAAAACCGAAGCTACCGAAGAGGAAATTATCACCGCAGCAAAAAATGCTTCAGTACATAAAAATATAATGGGCTTCAGCAAAGGCTATGACACGGTTCTGGGAGAAAGAGGGATTACCCTTTCTGGTGGACAGAAACAAAGGGTCTCGATCGCCAGGGCTATCATTCATGATCCCGAGATCCTATTATTTGACGATTGCCTTTCAGCAGTAGATACAGAGACTGAAGAAGAGATCCTGAACAACCTTTTTGAGATCACCAAGGATAAAACGACCATTATTGTGAGTCACCGCATTTCTTCAGCTAAAAATGCCGACAAAATAATCATCCTGGAAGATGGACAAATAGTCCAGCAAGGCACACACCAGCAGTTGCTGGATACTCCGGGATATTATAAAGAACTGTATGCAAAACAGCTAAATGAAAAAGAAATGTGAAAATTTTTTGTTAGATGTTAAAAATTTTTAGATTTTTGGACTCGACAACAATAAACCATTAAAGAATCTATTTATATGAGCGACAAGGGAATGATGGAGAAAGAAGAAATATTCTCTAAAGTTTTAAGAGCGGGAAGAAGAACTTACTTTTTCGATGTAAGATCAACTCGTGCTGATGATTATTACCTTACTATCACCGAAAGTAAAAAGTTTACGAATGACGACGGTTCGTTCTACTACAAGAAACACAAGATCTACCTTTATAAAGAAGATTTTGATGGGTTTAGAGAAATTCTTGAGGAGATGACCAACTTCATCATCAATGAAAAAGGCGAGGAAGTAATAAGCGAACGTCATCAAAAAGATTTCAAGAAAGAATATGATGATGAAACCAGCGAAAGCGATGAAAAATCATCAACTGCAGAGAAATTTACCGATGTAAGTTTCGACGATATATAACAAACAATTACTATCAGCTATTTAAAACCGTCCCTTTAAGGACGGTTTTTTTTATCTTAGGCTTTCCAAAACTATTGTTATGAGACAAATTTTTAGCTTACTCTTATTATTTTCATTTTTTAACATCTATGCCCAGCAGGAAGAGGTCACCCTGGATTATTACCTGCCAGCAGATATTACCTATAATCCCGAGATCCCTACTCCGCAGGAAGTAATTGGCTTTATTCCCGGTGAGTGGCATGTAAGCCACGATCGCCTGTTAATGTATATGCATAAACTTGCCGATGCTTCTCCCCGTTTCCAAATCGAGAACAGGGGATATACATATGAAGGCAGGCCTCTTATTCTATTGACCATTTCTTCTGAAGAGAACCTGGAGAATCTCGAGGAAATAAGGAAGCAGCATGTTTCTTTAGTTGAAAAGAATTCAGAAAAACTCGATATCGAGAAAATGCCAATAGTAATAAACCAGGGATTCTCCATCCATGGAAATGAGGCCAGCGGCTCTAATGCGGCGCTGCTTTATGCTTATTACCTGGCTGCTGCCGAAGGTGAAGAAATTGAAAAAACCCTGGACAACTCGGTAATACTTCTGGATCCTTCTTTTAACCCTGATGGCCTGCAGAGATTTGCCTATTGGGCCAATACCAATAAAAGTAAAAATATAAACCCAGATCCGCAGGATAGGGAGTATAGTGAAGTCTGGCCTGGAGGACGCACCAATCATTACTGGTTCGATATGAATCGCGACTGGTTACCGGTTCAATTACCAGAGTCACAGGCGAGAATAGCCACCTTTCATAACTGGTACCCGAATATCCTGACAGATCACCACGAGATGGGATCTAATTCCACTTTCTTTTTCCAGCCGGGAATTCCTTCCAGAACTCATCCGCTTACACCACAATTAAACCAGGACCTTACCAAAGAGATAGGTACTTATCATGCAAATGCCCTGGATGAAATTGGGTCATTATATTATACTGAAGAAAATTATGATGATTTCTACTACGGAAAAGGATCCACTTTTCCAGACATTAATGGAAGTGTAGGGATCTTATTCGAACAGGGAAGCTCCCGTGGTCACGCCCAGGAAACTGAAAATGGCCTGCTTACTTTTCCATTCACTATCAGGAATCAATTCACCGCAGCGCTTTCTACACTGGAAGCAGCACAGAAAATGAGAAAGGAGCTGTTGAATTACCAGCGCCAATTCTTTGATGATGCCCGTAAAGCTGCTACTACCGGTGCTTATGCTTTTGGTAGTGCCAAGGACCCGGTTAGCTCCTATAAACTCGCAGAGATCTTAAAAAGACATAAAATAGAAGTTCATAAGGTAGCTACCGAGTTCAAACAAAATGGTAGAGAATTCAAAAAGGGCTCAGCATACATTGTCCCGAAAGATCAAAGACAATACAAGCTTATTAAGGCGATGTTCGAGAAAAGAACCGAATTTAGAGACAGTCTTTTTTATGATATTTCGGCCTGGACATTCCCACTTGCATTTAACCTCGATTTCGCTGAAGATGTATCTATGAAAAATGCAGGGAACAAGATTGAGGAGCTAAGTATGCCAACTCCAGAGGCACCCGAAGTAAGTGACTATGCCTATTTGCTTAACTGGAATAATTATATGGCTCCCGGTGCATTGAACTATATCCTGGATAAAGGTATTAGAGCAAAGGTAGCCATGGAAGAATTCCGCATAAATGGAAATAAATATGGCACGGGAACCATTATGATCCCGGTACAAAATCAAAAACTGGATCGCTCTGAACTTTATGAATTTATGAAAGAGGTTTCTAAAAAAAGTGGCGTTGAAATTTCGGCTATAGAAACCGGGATGACCCGTGGTATCAACCTTGGAAGTAACCAGTTTAGAGGTGTCAAACCGCAGAAAGTTGCTCTTATAGTTGGAGAATCTATCGCTCCTTACGATGCCGGGGAGATTTGGCATCTATTCGATCAAAGATATGATATGAAGATCACCAAACTGGATGTGAGCGATCTTTCTAAGGCAGATCTTAGTAAATATACAGACATAATTTTGCCATCTGCATATGGCAGTGGTATTGATAAAAAGCATGCCGATAAATTAAAAGATTGGACCAAAAATGGCGGGACTATCATAGCCTTTAGAAATGCAGTAAACTGGATGAAGGAAAATGATTTTATAAAATTTGAAACAAAAAAGAATGAGCTTACTGCCAAAAATATAAGCTTTGGAGAGCGAGGGGATTTTAGAGGTGCCCAGGGAATTGGTGGAGCTATTTTTGAAGTGAAATTAGATAGAACACATCCAATTGCCTTTGGATATGATGATGAGAAGATCGCGATGTTCAGGAATACCACTATTTTCATGGAAGCCGATGAGCAAAGCTATAATAACCCGATACAGTATACCAAAAATCCTCTTTTAAGCGGTTACATAAGCAAACAAAACCTGGACTCTCTGGCCATGACCGTTCCTTTCAAACATAAAAGCCTGGGAAAAGGTGAGGTGATGTTGTTCACAGACAATACCAATTTCAGAGCCTTCTGGTATGGAACCAATAAATTGCTGATGAACGCCATATTCTTTGGTGAAGAAATGTAGGCTTAGTCTATAGTTTAGGGAAATTTTAGGAGTCTTGTATGCAAATTGAATAACTTTGTAAAAGGCTAAATACTCAATAAAAGTCCGGAAGCAATTTCCGGACTTTTTAGATTTTAAATTTTCCTTCTACAGGCTAAAACAACTTTTCGGTGAAATTTTCAGGATTTAGAAGCTGGCTTAAAAATGAAAGGTTCCTAACCTATCTTAATCGAGTTTCATTCTTTTTAAGCCTTATAACCATACTTGTTGCCTTATACGATCTTGGCTTCAGGCACCTTCAAAAAGAAGAAGAGCAACTTAACCTTTTCTATTTAGGAGCTTTGTTGATAGGGGTAATTGCAATTTTGCTGCGTTATTTTTTATTCAGGATACGCTTCAGGTTAAAAGTAAGGATCTTCGATACCATACTAGGTGCTATTTTTACGCTTCTTATTTTGGTAAAAATAGATGGCATTCTGGAAAATTTTCCCTTTCTGGAGTTTATGAACAGGATGGCATACCTTTATATTGCAGCTCTGTTTTATTTTATCAGGGAATTTTCTACAATAGAATTCAATTTTAATAACCGGTACCTTGATCCTGCACAGATATTTATTGGCAGTTTTCTTTTTATCATCCTGGCGGGAACAGCCCTGCTTATGCTACCAAGAGCAACTCATGAGGGAATAAGCCTTCTAGATGCGCTATTCACCTCTACCAGTGCAGTATGTGTTACCGGTTTGATCGTAGTAGACACCGGTTCCTATTTTACTGTTTTCGGCCAGTCTATCATATTATTCCTTATGCAAATAGGCGGTTTAGGAATAATGACCTTTGCCAGTTATTTCAGTTATTTCTTTAGGGGGCAAACATCCTATCAAAACCAATTAATGCTGAAGGATGCTACCAATTCAGAAAAAATAGGAGAGGTTTTCAGCGTTCTGAAGAAGATCCTTTTCATCACTTTCATTGTTGAATTCATAGGAGGTATTTTTATTTATTTCAGCCTTAATAATTCTGAAATTGCTCATATCAAAGACCGGCTTTTCTTTTCTGCATTCCATGCGGTGAGCGGTTTCTGCAATGCCGGATTTTCCACACTTGAAAACAGTCTCTACGAGCCCGATTTCAGGTTTAACTATCCTTTACAGATCATCTTAGCTGTGCTTTTTATATTAGGAGGTATTGGTTTCCCTATCGTTTTGAATATTTATAAATACATTAAATACAGCATTACCAATCTCATTCTTAAGATCAGGAAAAACAGACCCCTACCCTATTCTCCATGGGTGATCAATCTCAATACCCGTATTGTTATCTTAACCACATTTGTACTACTCGCAACCGGTACGATTGGTTTTTACGCTTTCGAATACAATAACACCCTGGCCGAGCATAACTGGTTCGGAAAGATCGTGACCGCCTTTTTTAGTGCTGCCACACCAAGAACTGCAGGTTTTAGTGTTATAGATATCACCGCACTTAATTTAAGCACTTTAATGATGATCTTCCTGCTTATGTGGATAGGAGCCTCACCAGCATCTACGGGTGGGGGGATAAAAACAAGCACTATAGCGGTGGCTACCTTAAATTTTCTAAGCCTTGCCAAGGGTAAGGACAGGATAGAGGTCTATAGAAGGGAAATTTCTCATGCCTCTGTAAGAAGAGCTTTCTCTATAATCTCACTTTCCATGGTAGTCATAGGACTTTCAATATTTTTGATAGCCAGCTTCGACAGGGACAAATCGCTGCTTAGCATCGCTTTCGAATCATTTTCAGCATATAGTACGGTGGGGCTATCTACGGGAATCACCTCAGAGCTATCATCATATTCCAAAGTGGTTGTTATTTTTACAATGTTCATAGGTAGGGTTAGCATGCTAACTTTATTGATCGCTATTCTGAGAAGGGTCAAGCATCATAATTACCGCTACCCGACAGATGAAATATTAATCAACTAAAAAAAGAAAGATAAACAAATGAAATATATAGTTGTGGGACTAGGCGTTTTTGGAGCATCGATCTCTGAAAAGCTGGCCGAAATGGGAAACGAAGTGATTGGCGTGGATATTAGCATGAGCAAGGTCGAAGCCATTAAAGAAAAGATCACCCACGCGATTAGTCTTGATGCTACAGATATGGAGGCGGTAAAGAATTTACCACTTACTGATACAGATATAGTGATCATTGGCATCGGGGAAGATAAGGGAGCAAATATTATGGCTGCCGCCGTGATGAAGCAAATGAAGGTAAAAAGACTTATTAGCCGGGCCGTAGATCCCTTACAACGTACTGTATTAGAAACCATGGGGGTTGATGAGATTATTCATCCTGAAAAAGAGACCGCAGACCGCTGGGCGCAAAAACTGAACCTTGAGGGAGTTGTAGACAGTTTTGAGATCGATAGCGATTTTAGTATTGTAGAAACCAGGATCCCTGAAGAATACCACAAGAAGACCATTAAAGAATTAAATATCAAAGAACAGTTTGATGTAATTATCCTTACCACGATGAGCGTATCACCATCGAAAAACGAACTTGGTACCGCAACAGAAAAAGCTTCTGTGAACGGAGTGGCCAGTGCCAACACAATACTTTATAAAGATGATATCATGGTATTATACGGCCATAATAAGAATATCAAAAGACTGCTTGAGGAGCATAAGAAATTTAAAGAAGGTGATCTGGGTTAGGCGATCACAGATCCATTTGGCATTTTTTGATCTGGTGAAAGCAGGACGACATCCTTATTATCTCCAAGCACACCCAGTACAAGACATTCGCTTTTAAATCCTGCAATTCTCTTTACAGGAAAATTCACCACCGCAATGATCTGCCTTCCCGATAATTCTTCTCGGGTATATCTGCGGGTTATTTGAGCAGAAGACCTCTTCTCTCCTAATTCTTCCCCAAAATCTATAGTTAGCTTGTAGGCTGGATTTCTCGCTTCCGGAAAATCTTCCGCAGAAATAATAGTCCCCACTCTCATCTCTACCTTTTCAAAATCATCCCAATCGATCTCTTTCATCTTTCTATTTTAAAGGCTTCAAATTAGCTATTATTCAGCATTAATAATTAATTTTAAAGAAAAAGATGTCACTTACCCCTTCTAATATGATTGCCCTGGGAACCAAAGCTCCCGATTTTAAATTGATGGATACTATCACCGACCACCTTATGACTCTGGACGAAATAAAGGGAGATAAAGGCACGGTGATCATGTTCATTTGTAACCACTGCCCTTTTGTAAAGCATGTGAATGAGGAGATGGTGCATATCGCCAACGAATACCGTCAACTTGGCTTTGGTTTCGCCGGGATTATGAGCAACGACGTTTTAAAATATCCACAGGACAGTCCCGAAATGATGAAAGAGCATGCTGCTAAACACCAGTACTCCTTTCCCTATCTTTTCGACGGGACCCAGGAGATTGCCAAAGCTTATGATGCCGCCTGTACCCCAGATTTCTACCTCTTTGATGATGAACTCAAACTTATTTATCGGGGCCAGTTAGATGACAGCCGGCCAGGAAATGGGATTCACCCCAACGGGAGAGATCTTAGAGAAGCTATGGACGCTGTACTGAATAACCGAAAGGTTGATAAGAACCAAAAACCCAGTATAGGATGTAATATAAAATGGAAGGATTAATTTAACTGAATCTTGCATTTTCAAGTTCTTATTTTCTATAAATTTATAAACCTATAGATTTAATAGGATTATAAATTTAATAAAATACATATTGAATATGAGTGATTTGAAATTAGGAGACAAAGCCCCAAACTTTGACGCTGAGACCTCAAATGGAAAAATTAATTTCTACGACTTCCTTGGAGATAGCTGGGGGATACTTTTTTCACACCCGGCAGACTATACTCCAGTTTGTACGACAGAATTAGGTACAGTTGCCAACTATAAAACTGAATTCGAAAAACGCGATGTAAAGGTTTTGGCACTTAGTGTCGATGGCCTCGAATCACATAAAGGCTGGATCAAGGATATTAATGAAACTCAGAATACCACGGTGAATTTCCCTATCATCGCTGATGAAGACCGAAAGGTTTCTAATCTATACGGAATGATCCATCCAAATGCAAATGATACTCTTACGGTAAGATCTGTATTCGTGATAGCTCCAGATAAGACCATTAAAATGACCTTAACCTATCCCGCAAGTACCGGTAGAAATTTTGACGAGTTATTAAGGGTAATAGATTCACTACAACTTACCGCATACAATAAAGTGGCCACGCCTGCTAACTGGAAAAATGGTGAAGATGTGGTAATAAGCCCATCTGTAAGCAATGAAGAAGCAGATAAAATATTCCCAAAGGGATATAAGGAAATAAAACCTTATTTAAGAATGACTCCCGAACCAGAATTAAAAAAATAA
>JBFIMP010000089.1:0-9527 GCA_041611635.1 Christiangramia sp. | reverse complement strand
TTCAGGCGAGAGCACAAATGTTTCTCCTTCTTCTCACTGGATTAGAAAATCTGCTTTACATATTGCCGGCGGCTCATCCTCCAACAGGGAAACATATAGATTACAGGTCTTGCTTTCTCCGTTAAAAGAAACGCTAACCTCAACCTCTAGGTCTTCGAATAGCTGAGTTTCAGCAGCTACAGATTGTTCGAAATTTGCTTCTGCAGGGCTAAATTCCAGGATATCGCCAAAATCTGGCAGAAAATATTCGCAGTTATCATCTGGCAATACCTTATATTCCACGATAAGGCAGGAGAAATCTATTTCTCCTGGTTCTTCCACGACCACTTCCACGATCACTTCACAAGTATCTAAATTTCCGGCGGCATCTTTCACGGTGAACGTAATCACATTTTCGCCAGCATCACTGCTGGAAAGTGAGGTGCGATCTATATTAAAGGATGCTATCTGGCAGTTATCTGTACTACCTGCATCAAAATCCTGGGCATTAAGCTGAATGCTTTCCCCTTCAGCCAGGCTAATTTGATAATCACCTATACACCTCGCTACCGGGTCTTCCTCATCTACCGGTGAAAGATAAATTCTACAGGATTCTGTCTGGTCCTCAAAAGTCGCTGTTACATTAACATAAAGGTCGCTATCGGGATCAAAGTCAGAGCCAGCAGCAATATCCTGAACTATGGACGCACCGGCAATATTTGTACTTACAACATCAGAAAGATCTGGAACTATATATTCACAATTTTCATCGGCAGGTACGGGCACACTCCCGGGACAGGATATCTTCAGAGCCGCAGATTCTTCCCTTACCTCCACCTGGAATTCACAGGTCGCGGTTAATCCGTTATTATCGGTAGCTGTATATTCAAAATCGGTAAATCCAAGCGGAAGCGTCGCTCCTCCTTCTGGTCCCCTGGTTTGAACAACATTTACATCTCCGCAATTATCTGAAGCCTCAATTTGAGGTGCTTCGAAAACTGCTCCTGTTTCTCCATTTTGAACAAAGATTACAATAGTTTCAGAGGGACACCCAGTGAAAACAGGTTTTTCATTATCTGTAATTGTTATGGTAAAACTGCAGGAAACAGGAGCATTTACTCCGTCGTCTGCCTGGTAGCTAATTATAGTTGTTCCTACCGGAAATAAATCACCTGAATTTAAATCTATGTTAGAATCTGTTCTTGTCGGAGTAATTTCACCTCCATCGTCAGTCACCTCGGGTGGAGAAAAAGTTACAACGGCGCCGCAGGCTCCTGGATCATTATTTTGGGTGATATCTCCTGGACAGGTTATTGTTGGCGGTGTGTCTTCCTCCTCTTCCGTTATTGTGACCGTAAAACTACATGAAGCCGAATTGCCATTCCCATCATCGACCACAAAAGTGTTTGTTGTAGTGCCTTTCGGAAAAACTTCTCCTGTGGCCAGGCCTGAGGTTTGAATGATTGAAGGATCCCCGCAATTATCAGAAATACTTGGTATTGAATAATTAATAGTCTTGCCGCTTTCTCCAAAAGCAATACTTTCATTAATATTTTCAGGACAATTAATTACCGGATCCTCATTATCAGTAATCGTTATGGTAAAACTACAGGTTACAGGAGCATTAACTCCGTCGTCTGCCTGGTAGCTGATGGTGGTTACTCCAACTGGAAATAGATCTCCAGAATTCAGACCAGTATTATCTGTTCTGGTCGGAGTAATGGTACCTCCATCATCACTCACCTCGGGTGGAGAAAAAGTTACCACAGCGCCGCAGGTTCCCTGATCAGTATTTTTGGTAATATCTGTTGGACAGGTTATTGTTGGCGGGGCGTTTACATTAGATGGATTCACGGTAATTTTAAGGGAACAGGTAGAGGTATTTCCGAAGGCATCTGTAGCCGTAAACTTCACTTCATGCTCCCCAACCATAAATTGAGACCCAGATTCCTGTCCTGATTTTGTAACCGTAACCCCGCAGAGATCGGTAGCGGTGGCATCATTGTAATTAACTATAGCAAAATTATCACCAGGTTCAGCCTGCACGGTTATGTCTGAAGGACAATTGATTACCGGATCTGTGATATCAAAAGCAGGAGTTCGCTCATAGATTTCCAGATCAAATTCGATTTTCTCAGGTATATATCCAATAAAAGATGACCTTCCAAAAACTTCCGCATTATTCATATACATTTTATCACATGAGTTGAAACTAATATCTATAGGAAAATCTATTTCTTCTTTATAAGTATACTCGTAACCTTCTGATGGATTAAATACCTTAATTCCAAAAGCCTTATCCTTCGTACCTTTATCAATTTCCTCTGCAATATCCTGAATCTCCCCGAATGATAAATCTTCAAAATTGATGAAACGGCTAAAATCGATCCTGCCTGAATATTCCACAACATGTATATAATCAAACGAATCAACAACAACGCTTCCGGCAGATTCAATGTTTGGTAGGCTGCCAGTGATTCTTAAATTCTGATCCATGATTAGAACGGCCGGATCATTATTCCCTTCCTGACTTAAATAAACAGTTTTATCTGAGCTTACTGCTATTCTATAGGGTCTATCTACCAAGCGATTTTGAGCTATCCTATTTCCTGAAGAGTTATAAACACTTACCCTACTAAATTCTTCATTTTCACAACCGGTTCCTGGAGAATTATATTCAGCGACATAAATATTTCCATCTGAATCTATATCAACTCCAAGCGGCCTGTAAAATCCGGTATAAATAGTTCTACTTAGGCTACCATTAGGATTGAAGACTTTTATCTTACCATTTTGAGCGCAGGTTCCATCTTCAGAATAATCGGCTACATAAAAAAATCCATCTTTATCTATAGCAAAATCTAAGGGGCTGCTTAGGCCAGAAATAAAACTTGAATTAACTAAAGACCCATCTGGATTACGCTTTTGAATTCCATTCCCAAAAGTTAAATTATACACAAAGTTATCTGGACCAGAATCTATCGCTATAGTGAGGTCATCAGTATTAACCGAAAACGTGATGAAATTTACTGAAACCGTAGGAAGAGATACTGCACCAGAATGATTATAATTAGGTACCACGCTTGCCGGAGCCTGCCCAATAGCAAATCCAAGAAAGGAAAAATAGATAAGTACCAAAAGACCTATCTCCTTTACAGAAGATATCCTTAACAAGGATATAAAGGATGTGCTTATCAAATTACAGCAGCTTTGGTGAACGCTATAAAGATAAGTATTGTAGGAAAACCGTTCTTAAATTTATGCTAAGATTACAGGTATGGGTCCACAGAAGGGACCAGGTAAGAAAAAATTAGAAAAATTCAGATTTACTGGCTTCAGTTCGAGATAGAATACTGCATCATGGTTCTGGCCATGATGCAGTAAATCCCGGAAACTGAAAAATTTAAATTATGCTCCAGATTCTTCCCTGTTCTTTACTACAAGTCTGAAACCTTCACCGTGGATATTCAGAATTTCCACATTCTCGTCTTTTTTCAGGTATTTTCTAAGCTTGGCAATATAAACGTCCATACTTCTGGAAGTAAAGTAATTGTCGTCTCTCCAGATCTTGGTTAACGCCAGTTCTCTTGGCATTAAGTCGTTTTCATGCAAAGCAAGCAATCTCAATAATTCGTTCTCTTTGGGAGAAAGTTTTTGTGGCTCCTCATCTCTGAAGGTAAGGAATCTCAATTTTGAGTTCAGGTGAAAATCACCGATCTCGAACTCAAACTGCTTGGAGTCTGCCACGCTATCTGTAGCCTTACGCTGCATTATAGCCTTGATCTTCATTAAAAGAACTTCAGAATCGAAAGGTTTGTTCAGGTAATCATCTGCTCCAACCTTATAGCCCTTAAGTACATCTTCTTTCATTGCTTTCGCAGTTAAGAAGATAATTGGCACTTCTTCGTTTTTATCACGAATCTCTTTTGCCAGCGTAAATCCATCCTTATAAGGCATCATTACGTCCAGGATACAAAGATCGAAATCGTCTTTCTTGAACTTTTCGAATCCTTCCATTCCGTTTTTTGCGTGCGTCACCTCGTAATCGTTCATTGCGAGGTAATCTTTAAGGACAGTTCCAAAGTTTGGATCATCCTCTACTAATAGAATTTTCTTGTTTTCAGTTTCCATATATTAAGATATTAGTGGTAGTTTAATTATAAAGGTACTTCCTTTTCCTTTTTCGCTCTGTACCGAGATCTCACCGTGGTGATCATCTACGATCTGCCTGGCATAAGCCAGACCCAATCCATGACCTTTCACATTATGAATATCACCGGTATGTTCGCGATAAAATTTTTCAAATATTTTCTTCTGGACCAGTTTATTCATTCCAATTCCCTGGTCTCTTATTTCACAGTATATATAATTCTTTACGTTGGTGGTATAAATATCGATCTTTGGCGCATCCTCAGAATACTTAATGGCATTATCCAGGATATTCACGATCACATTGGTAAAGTGATCCTGGTTCGCCAGTATAGACGATCTAAGAGCTCCAAAATGCGTTTGAATATATCCGCCGCGATCCTCCACGATAAGCTCTACATGTGTTACCGCATCCAGTATGATATCGTGTAGCTGGTGTCTCTCCTTCTTTAGATCTAGTTCGTTCTTCTCGAGCTTGGAAATACGCAACACGTTCTCTACCTGCGCATGCATTCTTTTATTCTCATCCCTTATCATTTGCAGGTAACGGGATACCTTAGACTGATCTTCAATGACCTTTGGGTTCTTGATAGCATCCAGCGCCAGGTTGATCGTAGCTATTGGTGTTTTGAACTCGTGGGTCATATTATTTATAAAATCGGTCTTGATCTGTGATATCTGTCTTTGCTTGATCAACTGTGAAAGGGCACTTGAATATGCGATCACAATAATCAAAGTGAAAATAATAGAAAGGCACGCCATCAAGATCACCGATGATAAAACGGCTTCCTTCTTATTGGTAAAATTAACCAGTAGCTGATATGCGCTGTTACCGGCCCTGTCTGTAAAAAGTGGAACGGCATAGGTAGCAGGATGGTTAAGACTGAAATTGTCTGAATGCAGATTCGTCGCGATAGAGTTATTATAAACCCCATACTCGAACTCGGTCTTAAGATCCCTGCTGGCTAATTCTTCTTTCAATAATTCATTGATCGTCTGGTCTGATACTCTTTTATGAACCGGAAGCCTTACCACCAGTTCTGAAATTGCTGAACGCAGGATATCTTTCTCCACCTCCTCCATCCGGGACATGCGCTCTATATGCTCTATTCGCTGCCTGGCGCTCAAATTGTCACCGTCCAGTTGATTATTTCTAACAATATCGGTCACCCTTTTGTTGATCATTTTGGTGAACTGTATACTATCCTGGGCAAACTGCAGAAAACCCGAAGAAACCTTATAATCCTCTTCCAGAATAATTTCAGAATTAAAGTAGGTTTCATTCCTGGTCTCGTCCCTGTTAGAATAAAAATATTCGGTTAAGGTCCTGTCGCTTAGCTTACTGTTTATGCTATCCGGATTTTTGAACTGAAAATAATAGCGTTCAAATTCCCTTTTCTGTATCTCTTCAGATACATTAATTAAAACCTGCTTTGCGTTGTAAGAAAATTGCTGTTCCCGATCATCTATAGTGCTTTTAATCCAATATCCCTGTACGAAAATTATACCGATTAGTGACAGGCTCATTAGGGCAACGAGAAGGACAAAAAGCTTCTTATTCATGCGGTCAAAAGTAATATTTTAACATTTAGACGTTAAAGTGTTTAACCAAATGTTAACAGAACTTCTAAGAATTTTGAGCTGCTTTTAAGATTTCGTCGTGAATATGTTCAACCTGTTGTCTGGTCTGGTCTAGATCCTCATTTATTATTATAAAATCGGCCAGTTCAGACTTTTTTTCATCACTCCATTGGTTGTCCATTCTCTGCTGGATCTCCTCCCGTGAACTTTCATCCCTTTTTTGAAGTCTTTCGATCTTGAGGTCCTTGGGCGCGGTAACGAGGATACTCAGGTCACACTTTTTAAAACCACCCGTTTCAAAGAGAATAGCGGCTTCATATATTACATATTTTGAAGACTGTTCTTTTACCCAGTCATTAAAATCTTGTGCGACTGCCGGATGAATGATCTTGTTCAGTTCTTCCAGAAGTTGTTTATCGCTGAAAACCTTAGAAGCGATAAATTTTCTTTGGGGAGTATTGCCTGAATAAGCAGTTTCACCAAAAATATCGACGATCTTTCCCCTTATTTCTGATGAGGTATTCATCAATCGCTTCCCGGCATCATCTGCTATATAAACCGGGATTCCCAGTTCTTTGAAGAATCCTGCCACCGTGGTCTTACCACTGCCTATTCCACCTGTTAAACCAACAACCATCATCTTTTTATCACGAATTGAATACGGCGTTCATTTAACCTTACATTGTTAATAAAATCGGGTTTTTCCGCGATCTGGGCGATCATATAGTCATCTCCCTTTTTCACGTCCTTATAGTTACAAACCACTCTAAAGTCGGCCGCGCTAATGCTTTCGAACTGTTTAAGGTTTACCTGGTAATAAACTATGACCGATTTTGGGAAATAAGCCAGATTGAGATTTTCGGGAACATTGATCACCTCTACCGGGATTTCTGCGCTACCCTCGGTGAACTTTTCTACTTTTTGAAAATACTTTACGCTATTCTCGTAAAAACTTAAAGCTCCAAGGCCCGTCGTATCAATCTTAACTGATCCATCCAGGTTTTGGTTCACCTTACTAAGTTTCACCGCCAGGGTTTTAACTGTTTCTATGCTATCGATGATCTTTTCGGGCCCACTCACTTTAATGGAATCTGGTCGCAATTCTACAGGATTTTCTGCGGAAAATCCAACAGCATAACTCACCTCTATTTGTGGCACCACCTTGATCATCTTTTCTTTTTTGAACTGAAAAGGCACAACGATCTCTTCCTGAACTATCAGGGATTTCTCGAAATCTATTTTTAATTGCTCCTCTATTTCTGAAAGGTGATTCTTTAGGGTGTAAACCAGCTTATCATTGGTTTCCCTGGCTTGTGAAAGATCTATGTCCAGTTTGGGATTGAAGATCTTAAAGTAGTAGATACTGAAACCATTATCCTGAAGCTGCAGGTCTACGTGGTCTGGACGTTCTTCTGAAATGCTTTTATCCAGAGGAGCATTGGTATAATTTACCGGGATCTCTATTAGCTGGGTATAGGTTTTGGAGAACTGTACCAATACCCAAACTACAGCCGAAAAAATCAGAAAAAAACCGAAGGTTTTTGCACTTTCTTTTTTGAATCTAGGTCTTTTACGCACCGGCATTTTTTTTAAAGAATAATTGAGGAAACTCTTTTTCTGGATGCCTGTTCAGGATACCGGTCTTAACACTGGAAATTAAAAAACCCAGTCCATAACCAGAGAACTGAACCAGCACAGCTCTTATCGCTAGCAATCCAATATAAATACTTTTATTTTTTATAGCAGCATCTATACCAATAATTAAAAAATAAATAAGATAACAACCCGCAAAGAACCACTCCCCTATTATTGCCATGATAACAGAGAAAATGAAGCCCAGCATAAATAAGCTTGGAAACCAATAGGTGAGCTTTGATGATCCGGGATGCCATTTATTAAGAATAGGTCTTACCATTCCGAATTTCTTGACCTGTATATAGAACTTGCTCCAGTCTATTCTGCGTTTGTGATAGACCTTAGCTTCCGGGATCAAACAGATTTTAAATCCTTCCTTTTGCAGCCTGAGACTTAGATCGGGATCTTCTCCCGGATGTATATGCCCAAAACCCTGGCTTGCTTCAAAGGCCTTTCTGCTAATCCCCATATTAAAACTACGAGGCTGAAACCCCTTTTTAGCTCCACCTCTTATACCACCCGTGGTAAAAAAAGAGGTCATGACATAATCTATGGCCTTCTGCACGTTACTGAAAGAAGGATGTGCCGCATCTGGACCACCAAAACAGTCACAATATTTATTCAAAATGAATTTATGTACTTCCATCAGGTAATATTCCGGAAGGATGACATCTGAATCCAGGATAATAAAATAATCTGCTTTTGCCTTTTTCATCCCGTAATTACGGGAGTCTCCGGGACCGGTATTGGCCTTGTAGTAATAACGTACATTGAGATCTTCAGAAAAGTTCCTCACTACCTCATCTGCCCTAACACCGGAACCATCTTCGATGATGACCACCTCAAAAGAAACCTTTGAAATCAATTTCCTCATGCTTTCCAGCAACTCCCTGATCTCTTCAGGACGATTATAAACCGGAACGATAAAGGAATACTCTGGATTCATGTGAGCTGATTAAAAAAAAGAAACTGCCGAAATCTGCTCTATTAAGATACAGTTTTTCGGCAGTTAATAAAGTTTATTTATTTACTCTTCGTCTTTAGTAAAAGCTTCCATCACTTCCTGGCTTACTCCTGTATTAGAAAAACCTCCATCGTGGAAAAGGTTTTGCAGGGTAACTTTTTTGGTAAGGTCTGAGAATAAAGTCAAAGTATAATTAGCACACTCTTCTGCAGTAGCATTTCCTAGCGGAGACATCTTTTCAGCAAAAGCAATAAACCCGTCAAATCCTTTTACTCCCTGCCCGGCAGTTGTTGGAGTTGGAGATTGAGAAATCGTATTCACTCTTACTTTCTTGTCTTTTCCGAAGAAATAACCGAAACTACGGGCGATAGACTCAAGATAAGCCTTGTTATCTGCCATATCATTATAATCTGGGAAAACTCTCTGGGCAGCCATGTAACTAAGAGCTACAATGCTTCCCCATTCGTTCATCGCATCTTTCTTATAAAGAACCTGCATGGTTTTATGAAAAGAAACTGCAGATACATCCCATCCTTTAGTAGTGTAATCGTAGTTCATATCTGTATAGTGATTTCCTTTTCTCACGTTCACAGACATCCCGATAGAGTGAAGTACAAAATCGATTTTTCCTCCAAGAATCTCTACAGCTTTTTCAACCAGATTCTCAAGATCTTCGACTTTAGTAGCATCTGCAGGAATGATCTCAGACCCGGTCTTTTCAGCAAGATCCTTGATACTTCCCATTCTCATGGCGATTGGTGCATTAGTCAGCACAAATGTTCCTCCTTCTTCATGAACTTTCTCGGCTGTTTTCCAGGCGATAGAATTCTCATCCAAAGCTCCGAAAATTATCCCTCTTTTACCTTTTAGCAGGTTATATGACATGTATTTTTTATTTTGTGGTTGTTAAGCCTGTAAATATAGCAAAGTTGTTTGAATTCAGTAATTAGTATTCAGTAACTAGTATTGAATATTTTAAAATTTAGTGAAGATTTTTAATCATACATTTTAATGCTGTCTTTGCAAGCGAAGTGAAACGGAGCGAAGTAATCTGATGATGGGAAAATAAAATAGAGACTGCGTCGCTGCACCGCCTTTCGCTTTCAGTGACAATAAACTCACAACTCAATACTAAATACTAGCATCTAGTTAAGCAACGCCTTGGCATGTGCCCTGGCCGAATCACTTTTGGTATTTCCACCGAGCATGAGCGCAAGTT
>JBFIMP010000088.1:0-9537 GCA_041611635.1 Christiangramia sp. | reverse complement strand
AGACTTGCTTATGTGAAAAACAAAGGTGTCCTGAGATGGAAGGCACTGGCTCCATTTTTTCAGCGTGAAGTTTTTGAAGGAGTGGCAGAAGTAAACGTATATAAACATCTGGAATATTCAGGGAAAGGAATAGGCACTCAAATAATTCAGGAATTGAGAACATCTTCTGAAAAAACTACTATGGACATTGTTTCCTGGTGTATTTACAGAGAACGAGGCGGCATTTAAACTTCATGCTAAATTTGGTTTCTAAACATCTTGGCAGCAGAGAAAAAATTGCTCAGCTTGATAGGATCTGGCGGGATACGCAAATTTTTGAAAGAAGAAGTAACATCGTAAATATAGATTAAAACATAAATTACTGTGATCGAATTATTCCAGGACATTGAAATTTTATATTTAATAATTCTGTTTTTTGCGGGATTAATTGCTTTTACCATTTCTACAGTTTCTGGAGGTGGTGGGGCTCTCATCCTTGTACCACTCCTTAATTTCATTCTGGGTACTACAAAGACTGCTCCTGTTCTAAACCTTGGAACTTTTATAGGAAGGCCGGCAAGGCTTATTTTATTCTGGAAACATATAAACTGGAAGGTCTTCTGGTATTATGTACCAGCAGCAATGCTTGGGGCATGGGTAGCCGGATGGTTCTTTACAAGCGTAGATGCTTCCTGGTTACAAATCCTGGTAGGCCTTTTTCTCATAAGTACTATTTTCCAGTATCGCTTCGGAAAAAAGCAAAGATCATTTCCAGTTCAATTGTGGTATTTTATTCCTCTTGGATTCTTGGTGTCTGTTTTAGGAACGATCATAGGTGCCCTCGGTCCCATTTTAAATCCCTTCTACCTTAATCTTGGATTAGATAAAGAAGAATTGGTGGCTACTAAAACCGTGAATTCGTTTTTTCTGGGGATATCGCAAATTGGTAGTTACACCTTTTTCGGGTTGCTATATAATGAATTGTGGGTCTATGGGATAGCTCTTGGTCTAGGCGCTGTAGCGGGTAATATTATCGGCAAGAAATTTCTTTCTAAAATGAAGAGCAGTACTTTCCGCAAGCTGTTAATCCTATTTATGGTAATTAGCGGAATTTTACTCATTTATAACCAGTTGAAGTAACTTATTATTATAATTTTGTAATCTCCAAAAAACTACGTTATGCAGCCGGGTTACCGGGAAGCCGTTAAAGCCTCCTATTTGAGTATCGCAGGAAATGCCCTTTTAGCAATCGCAAAGGCAGTAACTGGTATTTTTGGAAATTCCTACGCGCTTATTGCCGATGCTATTGAGTCTACTACAGACGTTTTTTCCTCGCTTTTGGTATTACTTGGCCTTAGATATGCCAACAAACCCGCAGATGAAAATCATCCTTATGGTCATGGAAAGGCAGAACCTCTTATAACTTTTTTAATTGTAGGATTCTTAATAGTCTCTGCGACGGTTATTGCGTATGAGAGTATTGAGAATATAAAAACTCCACATGAAGTACCGGAACCCTATACGCTCATCGTACTTTTTGTAATAATTATTATTAAAGAGGTTTTCTATCGTGTTGTTGCAAAAAAGGGAACAGAGACCAATAGTTCTGCATTGAAAGCAGATGCATGGCATCATCGTAGCGATGCCATAACTTCCTTAATGGCCTTCATTGGGATTTCTGTAGCCCTTTACATGGGTAATGGCTATGAAAATGCAGACGACTGGGCTGCATTATTTGCTTCAGGATTCATACTGTATAATGCCTATCTAATTTTACGACCCGCATTGGGAGAGGTGATGGATGAACATAGATATGATGATGTGGAATCAGAGATTAGGGAGATTGCCCTGCAAATTGATGGAGTTGTAGAAACTGAAAAATGTTTCATCAGGAAAACCGGGATGACCTATCATGTAGACCTTCATATAGCTGTAGATGCAAAAATAAGCGTTAAGTCTGGTCATGATATCGCTCACAGGGTAAAAGATGGCATCCTAGAGCAACTTCCGCAGGTTGCAGATGTGCTTATCCATGTCGAGCCAGATGACGAACTGTAATCCTTATTGGCCCGTTTAAAAAAACTTTCATACTTATTAAGAAATATTTAGCACAACACAGCCCTTACAGGCTTTGATGTGGCTTTGGTAAGGCGTATCTTAAAGGTTCAAATTAACCGAAAAAAAAAATTAGATATGTCGATGATTAATGAGCAAGAATTTAAAAAACTGGCTAACGTAAAAAACGATGCCTGTGTTTCTATTTTTATTCCAACACAGCGAGCCGGGAAAGAGGTACTCGAAGAGAAGAATAAAAAGCATTTACATTCTGAGTGGGTGCAAATTCGCAAAAAACTAAAGGAAAATAATATTGAAGAAGGTACAATAGAAAAAATAGGAAAACCTATCGAAGCGCTTCTGGAAAACCGTAATTTCTGGAGACACCAGTCAGATGGTCTGGCCATTTTCTCTTCTCCAGATTTTTTTGAAAGCTATACCCTACCGGTAAACTTTGAAGCTTACCATTATATCTCAAATGAATTCTATGTAAAACCATTGGTGCCAGCCATGACCGGCGATGGAAAATTCAACATCCTTGCTATTCAGCTGGAGAAAGTGAGCTTATATGAGGCCTCTAAATACAGCATTGCCCCTGTAGAGATCGATGACCTAACCCCTTCCCGTCTGGAAGAAAGAGTTGGTTTCGATTTTAAAGAAAAGGCATTACAGTTCAGAACCCAGGGAGAAGGTGGTGATAAAACCCAGTTTCATGGCCATGGAGGTAGTGAACGTGATGAAAAAACCGAGATCAAGCAATTTTTCAGAGCCGTAGACCAGGGCTTAAAAGATTATCTTACCAAAGAGAAGTTACCGCTGGTGGTATATTGCCAGGATTATTTGTTTTCCATCTACAAGGATGCCAACACCTATAACAATTTGATAGACAGGGTTATTCCCGGAAATCCAAATGATACCGACCTCTTGGGTATTCACCAAAAAGCCTTGGAAGTGATAGAGCCTTATCTAAATGAGACCAGGGATAAGAAAATTGAGAAATATAAAGAACAAAGTCAGACAGAGAATACTACTTCAGCGGTAAGCGATATCATTTCGGCTGTTTATCAGGGTAAGGTAGATACGTTATTCATTGAAAACCGCGCTGAGATCTGGGGCGATTATCATGAGGACGAAATGAAGGTTGAATTTTCAGACGATAACACTAATGGAAGTGTTTCCTTATTAAATCTCGCGGCTAAAAAAACCATCGAAATGGGCGGAAAAGTCTATCTGGTGGAGCATGAATTCATGCCGCAAAAAAAATCAAAAATGAATGCTCTATTAAGATTCTAGCAAGAAACCGGGCCTGTAATTAATCTACAGGCCCTTTTTAATATATTTTCTACCTAAAAAGAAGGGACTAACATTTTAATCTTAACTTTAGTCACCCAAATAAAACGTAATTAATGGAAACTAATTTAGCCGTACTTATAGACGGCGATAATATACCATCTGCCCATGTAAAGGAGATGATGGAAGAAATTGCCAAATATGGCAACCCTACGATCAAGAGAATTTATGGTGACTGGACCAAACCGCATCTCAACAAATGGAAGAATGTCCTTTTAGAAAATGCGATACATCCTATTCAGCAATATGGCTATACCCAGGGAAAAAACGCTACAGATTCTGCCATGATCATAGACGCTATGGATATTCTTTACTCAAATAAAGTTGATGGGTTCTGTCTCGTTTCAAGTGATTCAGATTTTACTCGTTTAGCGACTAGGCTGAGAGAAGCCGGTAAGAAAGTGATCGGGATCGGAGAGAAAAAAACTCCAGACCCCTTTATCGTTGCCTGTGATAAGTTCATCTATATTGAGATTTTAAAGCATAATACCAAGGAATCTGAAAACGGAAAGAGTAAGGAGAAAGATACTAAAAAACAAAATCTGGATAAGATCACCCCAAGTGTGGTAAGACTTATTTCACAAACGATCTCTGATGTTGCTGACGAAGACGGATGGGCATTTCTGGGAGATGTGGGAAGTTTACTCCAGAAAAAGCAGCCTAATTTTGATTCCAGGAATTACGGATTTCAAAAACTGACCCCTATGATCAATTCTATAGATAAATTCGAGATCGAATCAAGGGAAAACGCTAATTCTAAATTCAAATTGATTTACGTAAAAAACAAATAATCTGTAATGAGGAATATCAAAAAACTTCATAAAGCTGAATACCGGCCTATGGGGGATCTTAAGACATGGTCTCCCCTACCTTCCCGTAACCTGCAAATGATAGATCCTTTTATATTCCTGAATCATCATGGTCCACAGGTATATCCTCCAAATAACAATGGACTTCCCTTTGGTCCACATCCTCATCGAGGTATGGAAACGGTTACTTTTATCCTGGATGGCGATATTGCTCACAAGGATTCTGATGGGCATTACAACGTGATAGAAAGTGGTGGAGTACAGTGGATGACTGCCGGACGTGGCCTTCTACATTCTGAAATTTCTTCGGAAGAATTCAAAAAAGAAGGCGGTCCCCTGGAGATCCTGCAACTATGGGTTAATCTCCCCAAAAGATTAAAAATGATGCAGCCACAATATAAGGGACTTCAGAAGGATCAGATTTCTATCTGGAAAAACGAAGAAGAAACTATTAAAGCTCAGGTAGTTTCAGGAAATTTTAAAGGAATTAGAGGAGCTTTTGATACTCCAACCTCAGTCGATCTGTCTTTGGTACATTTTGATAAAGATTCCAGAATCCAGCTGGAGATCCCTAAATCCCACAATATTTTCTTTTATATTATTAAGGGAAATCTGGAAGTTAATGAGATCAATATTCCGGAATTACACCTTGCTGAGTTTTCCAAGAATGATGAGAAGCTGAATATCATTGCTAAAAATAAAAGTACACTTTTACTTGGCCATGCCGAACCTTTTGAAGAGAAGGTAGTCTTTGGCGGACCGTTCGTTATGAATTCCGAAGAAGAGATACAGCAGGCCTATGAAGATTATAGATCTGGTAAAATGGGAAATTGGGAAGACTAGTGTCTTCCCTCTAAAACCTTTACTATATCACTTAATTCGAATCCTTTAGCTTTTAAAAGGATCAAATAGTGAAAAAGAAGATCTGCACTCTCATTTAAAAAGAGCTCATCATTATCATCTTTAGCCTCAATTACTGTTTCTACTGCCTCCTCCCCTACTTTCTGAGCGATCTTATTGATGCCTATATCAAAAAGTGAGGTAACATAACTGTTCTCATTTTCCTTACGCAATTCAGGCTCCGTTTCGCTTAATTTCTGTCGGCTGGCAATAATGCCTTCCAGTTTTGAAAGAAAACCATAATCAACAGTATTTTCTTCAGCCCAGCAGGTATCAGTTCCTTTATGACAAACAGGACCTTCAGGATTTACTTCCACCAGAAGTGTATCATTATCACAATCCAGCTTAATATTAACCAGGTTTAAAAAATTACCGCTTTCCTCTCCCTTGGTCCATAAACGTTGTTTGGTCCTGCTGTAAAAAGTAACTTTTTTGATCTCATTGGTCTTGAGAAAAGCTTCCTCGTTCATATATCCCAGCATTAATACCTTTCTGGTCCTTGCATCCTGGATTATTGCCGGGACTAAACCATCACTATTCTTATTGAAATCTATATTCATCTGTATTATATTCTCACCGGAATTCCGGCTGTTTTTAGTTGGTTCTTAAGATCGGAGATCTCTATCTCTTTAAAATGAAAAACACTGGCAGCTAAAGCTGCATCAGCCTTTCCTTCCTGGAATGTATCCTGAAAATGCTGAATATTTCCTGCTCCTCCAGAAGCAATAATGGGAATATTCAATTCTTTAGATAATCTGGCCAGAGCTTCATTGGCAAAGCCATTTTTGGTGCCGTCATGGTCCATCGAAGTAAAAAGGATCTCTCCTGCCCCACGTTGCTCAACTTCTTTAGCCCATTCAAAAAGGTCAAGATCGGTGGGCACTTTTCCACCTACGAGGTGAACTTTCCATTTTCCATCAATATTCTTTGCGTCTATAGCCACCACCACACACTGACTTCCAAATTTATCGGAAAGCTGGTTTATAAGATCTGGGTTTTTAACTGCAGAAGAATTAATAGAAACCTTATCGGCTCCATTCTTAAGCAGGATATCTACATCTTCTACGGAAGAAATTCCACCACCAACCGTAAATGGAATGTTGAGTTGCTCGGCAACATCCAGCACAAGTTTTGCGAGGGTTTTTCGTTTTTCTTCCGTAGCCGAAATATCCAGAAAAACCAGTTCGTCAGCCCCTTTCCCGGCATAAGCCGCAGCGAGCTCCACGGGATCTCCCGCATCTCTCAGGTCAACAAAGTTGACTCCTTTAACTGTCCTTCCATTTTTGATATCAAGACAGGGTATAATTCGTTTAGTAAGCATCTTATGAATTTTGAAGTTGGATCGACGAGCGACGAGTGAATCTTTTTATTTGATAATCTGAATTTTTCATATTCTTGCTTTTACTTTTTTTATCGAAGAAACGCTAATAGCAATTAATTCATCTCACTCTTTAATGAGACGCTGGATTTCTTCATGATTATTCTCAAAAATTTCAAATAAAAATTCAATCCAGAACTGACTTTCATCTGCTTCTTCTTCTACAATTTTCAAATTATTTATAAAATCTCTATCAAATTTAGCACGATTAGCAGCTCTATAGTTTGCCGCAACTGAACTTGATGACCTTATTAACTGTCTAACTATAGCGTCATATTCCCTTGTCTTTGGAATGAGTCTGCATAAATTCCAGCATTCCAAAGCAAAGGTTTTGGTTCGATTTTTTAAATCCTGCATTATTTCTTTTTAAACCTTTACTGTTCGCTTCTTCTTATATTTTTCATCGTTCGTCGTTCTTAATTCAAAACTTCAAAATATAATTTTCCAGTTGTTTTAAACTGATCCTGTTCTCATAGATCGCTTTCCCAATGATCACACCTTCACAGCCTAATTCTGCCAGTTTAGGTAATTCATCAAATTCTGATATTCCACCGGATGCGATAAGATTGATATTTTTAGTTTCAGAAAGGATCTCTTCATATAGATCAAATGACGGCCCTTGCAGCATTCCATCTTTAGAAATATCTGTACAGATCACATATTTAACACCTTTTTCTTCGTAATCCTGAATAAAAGGAAGGATCTCCTTATCTGAATCTTCCAGCCAGCCGGAAACCGCTATCATTCTATTCTTTGCATCGGCTCCCAGGATAATCCTTTCACTACCATACTTTTGAAGCCAGTTCTGAAAAACTTCAGGATCTTTTACCGCAATGCTTCCGCCGGTTATCTGGTTAGCTCCGCTCTCAAAAGCGATCTCAAGATCTTTATCAGATTTTAATCCGCCTCCAAAATCAACCTTCAGGTCAGTTTTTGAGGCGATCTGTTCAAGAATCTTATGATTCACGATATGTTTAGACTTCGCGCCATCCAGGTCGACCAGGTGTAAATACTCAATGCCGTGGTCCTGAAAGGATTTTGCTACTTCAAGAGGATTCTCATTATAAATTTTCTTGGTATTGTAATCACCTTTGGAAAGTCTTACACATTTACCTTCGATGATATCTATTGCCGGGATAATTCGCATTGTAGTATTAAGTTAGTTCTTGCTCCAAAAAATTCTTAAGTATCTGTTCGCCGGTTTTACTGCTTTTCTCCGGGTGAAACTGCACTCCGTAGAAATTATCACGATGTAATGCCGTGGAGTAGTTCACCCCATACTCGGTTCTGGCAATTTCATCTGCACATTCGGGAACGTAATAGCTATGCACCAGGTAAACGTATGCACCATTTTCAACATTGTCAAAAAGATGCGAATCCAGATTTGTGATCTGGTTCCAACCTATTTGTGGAACTTTGACCGTATTATTAAAACGTTTCACATCGGCATCAAAGATACCCAGACCAGTTGTATCACCTTCTTCGGAATACTTACACATTAATTGCATGCCCAGGCAGATACCCAGAACAGGTTGCGTCAAAGTTGGTATTACCTTATCCAGGCCGGTTGATCTTAGCATTCTCATCGCACTTCCAGCTTCTCCCACACCCGGAAATATAACTTTATCGGCTTTGCGAATTTCCTCTGCATCGCTGCTCAGCACAGCCTCAAAACCTAGTCTTTTTATCGCAAACTTGATGCTTTGGATATTTCCGGCGCCGTAATCTATAATTACTATTTTCATTAAAGCATTCCTTTTGTAGATGGTAAGATCATTTTTTCGGTGTCTCTTTTTACCGCCATTTTAATAGCTTTCGCAAAGGCTTTAAAAATAGCTTCTATCTTATGGTGCTCATTTTTACCTTCAGCTTTAATATTCAAATTGGCTTTAGCCCCATCGGTAAAGGATTTAAAGAAATGATAGAACATTTCTGTAGGCATCTTGCCAATCATTTCCCTATTGAAATCTGCTTCCCAGACCAGCCAGTTCCTTCCGCCAAAATCTATGGCCACTTGTGAAAGACAATCGTCCATAGGTAAACAGAATCCATATCGCTCGATGCCCAGCTTATTTCCTAGCGCTTTACTAAAGACTTCTCCCAAGGCGATTGCAGTATCTTCAATGGTGTGATGCTCATCTACCTCCAGATCTCCTTTTACAGCGATCTTAAGATCCATCTGCCCATGACGGGCTAACTGATCTAGCATATGGTCAAAAAAGTCGATACCGGTGCTTATTTCACTTTTTCCGGTTCCATCGAGATTCAATTCGATCTTTATATCAGTTTCATTGGTCTTTCTCTCGATGGATGCAGTTCTATCCTGTAGTTTAAGAAACTCATAGATCTCTTTCCAGGAATTTGTTTTTAAAGCTATTCTATCTTCAACTTCAGATTTATCATTTTCCACTTCATCTGCGCCAAGAGCCTCATGATTGTCAATAAAAATTCCCTGACCACCAAAATTCATGGCGAATTCAATATCTGTAAGCCTGTCGCCCACCATGAAAGAGTTTTTAAGGTCGTAATCTGGGTTATCCATAAATTTTCCCTCCAGCAAACCGGTATTAGGCTTTCTGGTAGGAGCATTTTCCTTGGCAAAGGTTCTGTCTATTAAGACATCACTAAACTCAACGCCTTCATTCTTAAAAGTTTTGATAATGAAATTCTGAATTGGCCAGAAATCGCTTTCAGGAAAACTTTCGGTTCCCAATCCATCCTGATTGGTCACCATTACGATCTTATAATCCAACTCTTTCGCGATCTTACCCAGGTAGGTGAAAACATCCGGATAAAATTCAAGCTTATCCAGACTGTCGATTTGATAATCTTCAGGTTCATGGATCAAGGTCCCGTCACGATCTACAAATAATACTTTAATCATTATCTAAATCTTTAAATACTTCAATTAGTTTTTTATTTTCTTCTTTGGTCCCAACAGTTATCCGCAGGCAATTCTCACACAATGGCTGAGTGCTTCTGTTTCTTATCACTATCCCTTTTTCAAGAAACTGATCATAGCGTTTATTTGCATCATCCACTTCCAGAAGTAAAAAATTAGCGTCT
>JBFIMP010000087.1:0-9686 GCA_041611635.1 Christiangramia sp. | reverse complement strand
TTGTCATAGGAAAAAAACAACGGAAAGATCTTTTCCAAGGACTTAGTGCAACCAATGAAAATATTTTATGGTCTCTCAATGCTGCACCTATGCCTGGTATAAGGTTTTTTACCAGAGATCCACTTTTTATTTCTAAAGAAGATCACGGAATAGGGGTTATGGCAAGTCTGGAGGAGTATTTAATGGATGATGACCGCTACATTAGGGATTCTAGGGTGCATCATAAAAGCCTTCATTTGGTGTACAGAAGTGAAGAAGATTTTCAAATTGACGTGGGAGTGCAGCATTTTGTGCAATGGGCTGGCTATTCAGAAGAGTTTGGACAGCTTCCAAATTCATGGGCTGATTATATTAGAATATTTACCGGAATGGCTAGTGAGGGAGATGTAGGAAATGGTCAGGAAGTTAATGCCCTGGGTAACCAAATTGGTAGTTACGAAATAAAAGTAAAAACGAAAATCAGGGATGTGGATTTCCAATTTTTATACAATCATATTTTCGAAGATGCCTCAGGAATGAAGGGTGGGAATTTTCCTGATGGTCGTTATGCAGTGTATTTTGAAGATAACCGTGATACCTTTTGGGGCACTTCCTGGCTAAAAGCTTTTATGTATGAATTTTATTATACAAAGAACCAGAGCAGAACCCGAAAAAGTTCTGAGGAGGATGGAGCAGATAATTATTTCAACAATAATTTGTACAGATCTGGATGGACTTATAATAACCAGGTCTTGGGGATGCCTTTTATATTATTAAATGATAATAGATTCAGAATCGGTACCAATATAACCACTGTACATCACTTAGGTCTTAAGGGGAAAGCCTTTGAGCAGTATCCTTATCGCTTCCTCTTAAGTTACAGAAAGAATTACGGAGTTAAAAATTCCTTCTTTTCAGAGACTAGAGAGATATTTTCATCCTTAATAGAATTAGACCTTGTAAGTGATAATTATAGCTTAAAGGCGCAAATTGGAGCAGATATCAGCTCTTATGAGGATGCCAATTTTGGAGTTGGCATAAATTTCTCAAAAGCAATTTTTTAAATTTCGTCTGATTTATTTTTTGTACTTTCCACACGCCTTAAATCGTTTAGACTAATTTGAATCAGGATTCTTCCCCAAATCTTACGGAAGCCGTTGTAACTTACAGTTATAGATCGGGTGTGCTATTTTTTAGTAGACAGTCAAATCACGTACTGTCTAGCTTTCTTAAAGAAGAACTCCAAATAGGGAAAAAGCTTTCAGCGCTTTTTGAACACAATCTATCTTTAAAAATTGAAGATTGCCTTGCCTTATGCAAAAAGGGAAAGTTTCAATCTCTGTCATATAAAAATAAACTAAGCACTCTTCAGTTTTATTTTTCTCCTATTCTCGAGAATAATGCTTCTCGCATAGAGAAAGTTTCGATAGTAGTTGAGCTAGAAGCTTTCAATTCTGAATCCAATCTAATTATTGACAAAGAAAATTTTCAATACGATGAAAACTATGACGAGCAGGTTTACTCAAACTTGTTTTTTAATAATCCTGACGCCGTTTTCTCATTCGATCTAGAAGGTAATTTTGTTAATGCTAATAAGAGTTCTGCAAAACTGGCTGAAACCTCTATTGCTGAAGTTTTAAAAATGCATTTTCTTCCATTCATTCCAGAAGAAGATCACTCTAAAGTCCTGGATCGTTTTGATAAAGCAAAACAAGGTTTCAATCAGAATTATCAAACTACTTTTAAAAGTTTAAAAGGCACATTTAAATATCTTGAAATAAATCTTTTTCCAATCTATCATAAAGATCAAATAATAGGGGTCTATGGGATTGCTAAAGATATAACTTCTCAAAAACTAGAAGAGAAAAGGATTCTGGAAGAGCGGCAGATGCTTCGTGCAATCATCGATAATATTCCAGATTATATCTTTGTTAAAGATCGGGAACACAAGAGTATACTTGCGAACCGTAAGTTCTATGAGCAGATCCTTGGTAAAACATCAGATGAAAGTAGTTTAGGATATACTCCTATGGACTATTTTGATCGCGAAAAAGGCGAACTTATTATCGCAGATAACGAATGGGTTATGAATACAGGGCAATCTGTGATTAATCGTCCAGATACTGTTCATAATGTCCATGGAAAACAGGAAAAGGTACTATTAACGAAAGTTCCTTTAAAAAATCAGAATGCAGACATAATAGGACTGGTTGGGGTTGCTCGCGATATCACTGAAACCTACCTCTATAATAAAAAGCAGGAGCTGGTTTTCAAAGTGATCAAGGCTTTTGGAGATAAACCTACACTACACGAAGCCATGGTAAAGGTTCTTGAGATCTTTTGCACAGAGTTGGGCTATGATTATGCAGAAGCTTTTCAGGTAAGCGTAAATAATGAAAAGATTGTGCGAACTGCATTCTGGCCTTTAGAAAAAGATCTTTCGAAAAGCGTAACCACATATGAGAAAGGGGAAAAATTACCAGGTAAAGTATGGCAATCTGGAAAGTTGCAGGTCTTAAGACAGGATGACGAAAATCAACTTCTAAAAGACATGCTCTTAAGTGATGGTGAAGTTATTAAATCTGCCGTTGGCTTTCCTATTATATTTCAAGATAAATTAGTTGCTATCTTCTGTCTTGGTTCTATCAAGGATTCAAAAAAAATTGAAATAGAGTTACTTGAAGATATTACTCTGCAAATTGCTTCGGCTATTGAAAGAAAACGAAGCCAGGAACAACTTAATGATTTTTTTAATTATTCCCCTAATCTAATCGCGGTTATTGGAATGGATGGTTTTGTGAAAAAGATCAATCCATCTTTTAAGGAGAAATTTGGGTATTCTGAATGTGAAATACTAACAAAACCTTTTGCGGAGTTTATTCATGCAGATGATCTTGCCAAGACGTTCGAGGCTATCGAGAAAGTATACATAGAAGGAACAGATTTCGAGATAAGATGTAAGAGGAAAGATGGAGAGTTTCTATGGATCTCATGGAGGTTTTCTCGATTTTTAGAAAAGGAAAATATCATTTTCGTTTACGGAACAGATATTACTCCATTGAAAAAAGCACATGGAGAATTATCAGAAAACATAGCAGAACTCAAAGTAGTCCAGAAAAAGCTGGAAGAGTCTGAAATGAAATATCGCAGTCTTTTTGACGCAAGTCCTCTACCCATGTGGGTTTTAGATAGGGTGAACTTAAGATTCTTGAAGGTAAATAAAGCAGCCATAGAGCTATATGGCTATACTGAAGAAGAATTTTCTAAAATGACGGTAAAGGATCTTTGGGTTCCGGGTCAGGATGATATCATAAATCCAATAATTTCTGAGAACCAGAATGATTTTTTTCAGGTTAAATTAAGTCATTACAAAAAGAATGGAGATCTTATTCATGTAAACGTTAATAGTAATCCGGTTTCTTTTGATGGTATAGGAGCAAGAGTATCTCTAATTAAGAATGTTACAGACCGTATAAAGGCTGAAGAGAAATTATTTCAAAGCGAACAGCGATTTAAAGCTCTGGTTCAGGAAGGCTCAGATCTTATATCTATAGTAGATGAGAATTTAAATTTTTTCTATAACAGTCCTGCAACTTATTCTGTCTTTGGTCTCGATCCTTCACAACTTCGTCATAAGAATTTCAAAGACTATATTCACGAAGAGGATCTTATAATTTTAGAGGACTATTTGTCTAAACTAGAATATCAGAAAAGAGTGCAATTACCCTCTTACAGGATAAGAGGCTCAGAGAATAATTGGCGTTGGATGGAAACTATCATGACAGATCTAAAAGATGAACCTGCAATTAGGGGCATAGTCATGAATTCCAGGGATATTACAGATTTTGTAAAACAGGAGAAAGAGCTTTTAGAAAGTCTGACTCGTTACAATATTGTTTCAAAAGCAACCAGTGACATCATTACAGATTATGATATCCAAAAAGATGAAATAAGAGTTAGCGAAGCGACTTTTAAAATTTTTGGATATGAAAAAGGAAACGGTAAATATTCAAGAAATTGGTGGAATAGTAAAATTCATCCCGAGGACCATGATTATGTAAGAGCTGCGGCCAGGGAAATGAAAGAAAATGAGGTTAAGAATCTTACTCTAGAATATAGATTTCAGTGCGCCAATGGATCTTATAAATATATTCTGGACAGAAGCTATTTAATGCTTGATGAAAAGGGGAAACCCACTAGAATTATTGGATCCATGCAGGATATTACTGAAAGAAAGCAACATTTAATAGCTATAGAAAATCATAATAGACGTCTAAAGGAAATCGCCTGGACCCAATCACATATGGTAAGAGCTCCCCTAGCCAAGCTTATGGGGCTGGTGGATTTACTTCTTAACTATAAAAATGATTTAGAAAACATTGACGAAATACTTGAAATTATTTTAACTTCAGCCAATGAGCTTGATAGTGTTATCAGGAAGATTGCAACTCAAACTGAATAGGAATTATAATTGAACCCCAAAATCAGCCTATAAGATGTTACGAACTATAATAGTAGATGATGACGAGATAGTTACATTTTTACAAAAGAAAATTGTCTCTAAATGTGAGCTGGATCCCGATCCCATTTCTTTTAAGGATGCTGGCGAAGCCTTGAGATTTTTAGGCCAGGATTCAGATCCCGAGCTGAGTTACCTTATTATGTTAGATATAAATATGCCTAATATGAGCGGCTGGGAGTTTTTGGAGGAAATTAAGAATATACCAGATAATGATCGTTTTCATGTAGTAATGGTGACTTCTTCTATAGATAGAAAAGATAAAAGAGATGCTGCCAACGATCCTCACGTCATAGATTTTATTGAAAAACCTGTATCAGCTAAGCACTGCGCAAAATTAAAAGGTATCTCTAAACTCGAAAAATACTTTGCAGAGAGTTAAAATCCATTTTCTTCATTAAGGGATCGGCATTCTGTATCTTTTCTTCTGCCCAGTTTTCTTCTTCTTGTGCCGGCGCATCTGTTTCCTCATTGATAGCCTCTGCGGCAGGCTCATAATTGAGGTTTATGTACATTGGGAAATGATCTGAGCCAATATTCCGCTCCCTGGCAATCTCAATAAGAGTAAAGTCTTTGGTATGAAAAACGTGATCCAGCGGCCATCTAAGCAAAAAATATTTAGAATGGAAAGTATTAAAAAAGCCTCTTCCTTTCCTGGGATCCATTAAACCGCTTAGCTTTTGAAATAATCTGGTTGTTCTGGACCAGGCAACATCATTAAGATCACCGATAACAAGAATGGAATCTTTTTCGGCATCGATATCTCTTCCTACCATCAATAGTTCGGCATCTCTGTTGGTTGAAGTCTCGCTTTCTGTAGGGCTAGGAGGCATGGGATGGAGACAATGTAACCTTACCTTTTTTCCATTTCTTAAGATAACATTTCCATGAATGGAAGGTATATCTTCCTGTACCAGGTTTCTTACCTTAATATCGTCCAGTTCCAGTTTGGAGTACAGGTGCATTCCGTATAAATTATCTTTTGGGATTTTAATATTATGTTTATAGTCTTCTTCTATTACTGAAAGTTCTTCCTCCCATCTTTTGTCGCTTTCCAGAGTAAGAACCAGGTCTGGCTTTCTTTCTTTAATAAGAGAAATAAGTTTATCACTCCTTTTATTGGGTGTTAATACATTGCTTACAAGAATTGAAATGTTTGTATTTGGATCACTACCCTTGAACTTCATCACCTGTTTTTTAGCCAGGTAGGTATAAGGAAAAATTTTCTTGAATTGATAAAAAAGGCTGAAAAGCAAGGCTCCTATCGCAATAAAATGCCAGAGTTCTGAAAACTCATAAACTACAATGGAAGCAACAAGAACACAAATAATGAGGAAACTGATTTGTATTCGGGGAAAATCAAAACCTCTAACCCACCAGATATCAAACCTGGTTAAGGAAGCTATTGTAGGGATACACATGATTATTGTGAAAAAGAGGATTAGAATTTCTCCGATGCTCATAAGTAAATAAATCTTTAAAATGTATAGTTCAAGGCAATACCCTTAGTGTCAATTCCGGTTCCCAATACATTTCTCTGCGAAGTTGGATAAATATCCAGTTTTTCATTCCCGATCTTGTGAATTTCAGGAACTAAGATACCACAAGCTGCACCAATTCCAAAACCAATTAAATTATCTGTTAAGAAATGTTTACCTGCTTTGGTTCTCAAATAACCTACATAAGCAGGTACTGCAACCGCACCTGCCCAAACATATGGAACAGCAGGAGAGTCGGGATTGAAATCCTGAAATACCTTTGCACTGAAAAAAGTAGCGGCAGCTGTTGCTGCAGTATGACCTGCGAAAAAGGATCTTTGAGCATCAGAATCTTTTCTTTCTTCGGCCGAAAGATTTTCATTATAAACCAGCGGCCTGCTTTTTTGAACGGTCCCAGCAGTAATGGTGAAAATAGCTCCTGTTGTAGCCATGGTTTCAACGAACATTACTGAGATCTGACCAAAATTTTTACGCTCATCCTCACCAAGTAGAAAAAGCAACGGGCTGGCGAAAGAAGCATAGAAAGGCACATAACTTAATTCATCTGCATTTGCCGAATAATTCCCGGCTGCCCCGCGGTTAATTCTCCAAATATCATTTCTATCCAGCTCTTCCAACTCGAGATCTGTAAGATTATCTTTATTTTGAATGATTATGACTCCAAGTACGTTTAATGCGGTTGAGCCTGCAATCCAGGAACCATCTTTCCAGAAATTAGTCTTATAAGGAGATGAACTTTCCTGTGAATAAAGGGAGGTACACAAAGTGATTATTAATAGAAGGATGGCTGTTTTTCTCATATTATTTTTTTTCAAATCTCTTATTTCCTTATAAAAATCGGGAGCCAATTAAGAAAAGAATAACAGTAAGAGGTAAGTCGCTTCCCTTTTATCTATTAACAAAAGTTTAGTTAGTGTTTACACGGCATACTTTTAAATTCTCTTGAAAAAGCTTTAATTTTAGAAATATGGAAAGCAATGCAGATAAAGCGATAAGAGGCTTCATATTTAATAAATATGATGAACCTGATGTTTCTCCTTTTGATAAATTATTCGATATTTTTAAGGAGATCATTACTCATACTTCTGGTGACTTGGATGAAGCCCTGGATTGGATGAAGCAATTAGATGAGGAGTATCAATTAACGAATGATGATTATACCCTGGATGATTTTATTGAAGATCTTAAGAAAAAGGGATATATAAGAGAAGAAATAGATCAGGAAGGAAAGGGATCTATGACAATCACCGCTAAAACCGAACGAGCCATAAGGCAACAGGCCCTGGAACAAATCTTTGGAAGATTGAAAAAAAGTTCTACCGGAAATCATCGAACCAATCAAGTTGGAAGGGGAGATGAACATACAGGGGATTTTAGAGCTTACCAGTTTGGTGATTCATTAAGCAGGATATCCATGACTGAAAGTCTTCGAAATGCCCAGGTTAATCATGGTATTGGAGAATTTACTATGTCTGAGGATGATCTGGTTGTGGAGGAAACTCACCATAAGTCTCAAATGAGTACGGTTTTAATGATAGATATTAGCCACAGTATGATTCTCTATGGAGAAGACAGAATCACCCCGGCTAAAAAAGTAGCCATGGCTTTATCTGAATTAATTACCACAAGATATCCCAAGGACACTTTAGATATTCTAGTTTTTGGTAATGATGCCTGGCCAATCTCTATTGCTGAATTACCATACCTTAAAGTAGGTCCTTATCATACAAATACTGTCGCCGGCCTGGAATTAGCCATGGACCTTTTACGCCGTAAAAGAAATACCAACAAGCAGATTTTCATGATCACCGATGGTAAACCCAGTTGTGTTAGGGAAAGGGATGGTAGTTATTATAAGAATAGTATGGGGCTGGATCCCTACATTGTGGATAAATGCTATAACATGGCACGGCAGGCCAGGAAACTCAGGATCCCGATAACAACCTTCATGATCGCGCAGGATCCTTATTTAACGAGGTTTGTGCAGGAATTTACCATGGCAAACCAGGGTAAAGCATTTTATACCGGCTTGAAAGGTTTGGGTGAGATGATATTTGAAGATTATGAAATAAACCGTAAAAAAAGAATTAGAGGCTAAGATTAAGAATATGAACAAAGACAATATAAAAAAGTTAGGAGACCTCAAAAAAGCAGGTTATAAGAGTAAAAGCATTAAAGAGGAACTTAGAGATAATCTAAAGGACAAGATCAGGAAAGGTGAAAATGCCTTTGCTGGAATACATGGTTATGACTATAGCGTGATTCCAGAGCTGGAAAGAGCAATTCTATCCAGGCACAATATCAATCTTTTAGGACTTCGAGGCCAGGCAAAAACAAGGCTTGCCAGATTGATGGTTAATCTTTTAGATGAGTGGATCCCAACGATAGAAGGATCTGAGATAAATGATGATCCTTTGAAGCCTATAAGCAGGTTTGCCAAGGACCTTATAATTGCTAAAGGAGATGAAACTCCCATTGAATGGATTCACAGAGAAGACAGGTTTTTTGAAAAACTTGCTACTCCAGATGTCACTGTGGCCGATCTTATTGGGGACGTAGACCCCATCAAAGCAGCGAACTTAAGGCTGAGTTATGCAGATGACCGGGTGATACATTTTGGTATGATTCCGCGTGCGAATCGCAGTATTTTTGTGATCAACGAGTTGCCAGATCTGCAGGCGAGAATACAGGTGGCGCTTTTCAATATATTACAGGAAGGGGATATTCAGATTAGAGGATTTAAACTTAGGTTGCCTTTGGATATGCAATTCGTCTTTACGGCAAACCCTGAAGATTATACAAATAGAGGTAGTATTGTTACTCCTTTAAAAGACCGCATAGGATCCCAAATTTTAACGCATTACCCTGAAAATATTGAGATCGCAAAAACAATTACTTCCCAGGAAGCGCAATTGGATGAGCGACAAAAAGAATTAGTTCATGTACCGGAAATAGCTAAAGATCTGCTTGAACAGATAAGTTTTGAAGCAAGGGATAGTGAATTTATAGATCATAAGAGTGGAGTTAGTGCCAGAATGAGTATTACAGCATTCGAAAACTTACTGAGTACAGCCGAAAGAAGAGCCATTAAAAACGGTGAAGAAAAGACTTTATTAAGGTTCGGTGATTTCTTGGGGGTCATCCCATCTATTACAGGAAAAGTAGAACTGGTTTATGAGGGTGAACAGGAGGGAGCTGCTTTTGTTGCTCAGCAACTAATTGGAGATGCAGTAAAAACATTATTTCCAGATTATTTTCCCAAGATCGAAAAATTACAGAAACCAGACGCTACTACGCCATATGATGACATTGTGGAATGGTTCTTTGAAAGTTCAGGATTCGAATTACCAGATGATCTACCTGATTCTGATTACAAGGAAAAACTAGATTCTATAGAACCTCTAAGTAAGTTGCTCGAGAAATACCAACCCGAGCTTAAGGCAGAGGATAAATATTTCATGAAAGAGTTTCTCTTATGGGCGCTGGTAGAGTATAAAAAACTGAGTAAACAAAGATTTTCCAAAGGTCTCCAATTCAAAGATCTTTACGGAAGTTATATCAGCGGATTATAATATTCCTGTTATTAGGCAATTAAAATAAAACCCGATATTTTGAATTATCGGGTTTTATATTGCTTTTAAATTATCAAATCGATAATTTTTTTAGACTTTCTAAGAAAAAATTTTGTC
>JBFIMP010000086.1:0-9779 GCA_041611635.1 Christiangramia sp. | reverse complement strand
TTACAGGCGCATCTTCCGGTATCGGGAAATCTGTTGCGACCTTCTTAAGCAAGCGCGATTTTATAGTTTACGGCACCAGCAGAAAGCCTAAAAATTCCTCTGTTGATGATTTTCATTTCTTGGCACTGGATGTTACCCAGGAAGAAACGATCAAAGAAGCCGTTCAGCAGGTTTTTGAAAAAGAAGGCAGGATCGATATTCTTATTAATAACGCTGGCGTTGGAATAACCGGGCCTATTGAAGAAACTCCTGAAAATGAGATCAAAAAGGCTTTTGATACCAATTATTTTGGTCCGTTAAAAATGATCAGGCATATTTTACCTATTATGCGTAAGCAGAAATCTGGCTTGATAATCAACGTGACCTCTATTGCCGGTTATATGGGCTTACCTTATCGCGGAATCTACTCGGCCACCAAGGGAGCTTTAGAGATCACAACTGAAGCCTATCGTATGGAAGTGAAACAGTTCGGCATTAAAATGACCAATATCGCTCCGGGCGATTTTGCTACCAATATTGCTTCGGGAAGATATCATGCCCCTGTAACCGAGGGTTCTCCTTATGAAAAGGTTTATGGTAAAACCCTGGAAATCATGAATGAGCATGTTGACGCTGGCCAGGATCCTGAATTAATGGCTAAGGAGATTTTTAAGATTATCAATACCGAGGAGCCCAATGTTCATTATAAAGTGGGGGAGAGGCTTCAGAAATTTTCAGTGAAACTTAAGAGCCTGTTGCCAGATAAAGTATATGAGAAAATGCTGATGAAGCATTATAAATTGTAATTTTATTACGATAGCAAATACATATTCCATTAATATTCAAAATAACACACAACTATGAAATTTTTTATTGATACTGCCAACCTGGACCAGATCAAAGAAGCTCAGGATCTTGGAGTTCTGGATGGAGTTACTACCAATCCTTCATTAATGGCCAAAGAGGGGATAACGGGGAAGGATAATATATTTAAACACTACCGGAAGATCTGTGAACTTGTAGATGGTGATGTGAGTGCAGAGGTAATCGCGACAGATTTTGAAGGAATCGTGAGAGAAGGAGAAGAGCTTGCAGAATTACACGACCAGATCATCGTGAAAGTGCCAATGATCAAAGAAGGGGTGAAGGCGCTGAAATATTTTAGCGATAAGGGGATTAAGACCAATTGTACGCTGGTTTTCTCAGCTGGTCAGGCTCTTCTGGCTGCAAAGGCCGGGGCTACTTATGTTTCTCCTTTTATTGGAAGACTTGATGATATTTCTACAGACGGTTTGAACCTGATAGCAGACATTAGATTGATCTACGATAACTACGGTTTTGAAACCGAAATTCTTGCAGCTTCTGTAAGACATACCATGCATGTACTTGAATGTGCTAAGATTGGAGCAGATGTGATGACCGGTCCATTATCTTCTATCGAAGGTTTGTTAAATCATCCATTGACAGATATAGGACTTGAGAAATTCCTTGCAGATTACAAGAAAGGTAATCAGTAAGATTTAATTATATAAAAATTTTAGAGATAAGGCTGTCTGGAAAGGCGGCCTTTTTTATTGATTGAGAAATTGCAGTAATTCCTGTTCAAATTCAGGACTGCCGAATTGGATATCTCCTTTCACGATGGTCCCATTGGAATCCACAAAGAATATTTTATTCAAATATTTCCTAAAGGTTTCTTTGGAAGTAGTGCGCCTGGCGATTTGAAATTCGTTTTTTTTATCATATCCAAAGGTTTCAATTGTTCTTAACCATTCTTCCCTTTCATTGATATCAATATTTACCCCCAGAAAATCTAATTCAGGATACTTTTGTTTTAACTCTCCAATGATCTTGTGTTGCCACCTGTGATGGGCAGGAGAATAAAGGGACCATCCATAGGTAATAGTTGGTTTAGTAATGATGTCTCCATATTTGATTTCTTCACCGTCTGTATTTATAGCGCGAAGCTCGTTTATGGAATTTCCTACGAAATATGTTTCCTGAATGTCTGCCAGCTCTCTGGCGCTTTCTATGTCGGTATAATCTATCCTCTCAAGAAGATTAAGAACAGAATCCAACCGGGTTTCTCCTTCAGCCATTGTTATCGCCTGAGCTGCAAGTCTGTCTATGAATTCGTTTTTTAGTGATTTGATCTCAGAGATCGAATCAATTAATAATATTCTTCTTTTAAGATTTTTAAAAGTGTTCATGTTAAAACACGCTTTGTGATCCTTATGATCTTCAGCGCAATCCTCGATAGATTTAGCTCTCAGGTAATCATCTATGAGATTTGTGTATACGTAATAGTCCTGTAGTTCTTTATTGTTAAAATCTATTTCCCCACGATACTCGTTGAAATTTTCCGGTATCTTCTCTGCAAAAGTGTTATAGTATTTTCTAATAAGAAAAGTATATCTCTCCCTTAGGTCATAATACTCATAATCTATACTTGCTCTGGCCGTTTTTAGAAATTCATCTGAAAATTTATTTCTCGATTTCAGTTCCTCCAGTTTTTTTAGCCTTTGATCCTTGATGGAATCTGTAATCTTGGCGAATTCTGATGGCTCTATCTTGTAATATGTAAGAATAAGATCATTATTGCTCTGGTTATTTAAAAACATATCCAGAAGGAAATTACTTTTTTCAGCACCTTGTCCGCTAAAGTTAAGGGATTCGTCAAAAGACATGGTGTTTAGCCAGATAACAATACTATCACCTGGTTCCATGTACATAATCTGACTTTCCGGTGGATGTTTGAAAGTATAAATACCGCTTTCAAGATTTTTAAAATCCTTGCCAAATTGATTCTTCTCGTCAAGGTATAACGTATCTATAGTTTTGTTGTCCTTTGAGATAACAACATAATCTGTTTCGGGATTGTTGATCTGCCCGCCAATGTACACAGAATCTGCGCTAGACGAATCCTCGTTACAACCCGTAATGAGAAGGGTGCAGCATATTAAAAATAAAAAAGAATACCTCATTAATAGGATTGGGCGGATGATACGTTTAGGTTAGCCTCATTTTTTAACAAATATAGAGGGAGGTATAAACCGGCTATGTTAAGTGTGAGTTAAAACAAATATTTAAAACGTTAATCTTTCTTAGTAAACACGATAATAACTACTTTTGCAAAAAATTAATTTTATCTGTTTATGCTTTCAGTATCAAACCTTTCTGTACAGTTTGGAAAACGTGTTTTGTTCGATGAGGTGAATACAACCTTTACGCAGGGAAACTGTTATGGAATAATCGGTGCCAATGGTGCCGGAAAATCTACCTTTTTAAAGATCCTTTCTGGAAAATCTGAGCCTACCTCTGGTCATGTTCACTTAGAGCCCGGTAAGCGAATGTCTGTTCTGGAGCAGGATCACAACCTCTATGATGACTATCCTGTACTGGAGACGGTAATGAGAGGTAACAAACCATTATTCGAGGTTAAAACTGAAATGGATGCGCTTTACGCTGATTACTCAGATGAAAATGCAGACAAGATAGGTGAGCTACAGGTAGCATTTGAAGAGATGGATGGCTGGAATGCAGAAAGCAATGCAGCTTCGATGCTCTCAAACCTGGGGATAAAGACTGAGTTACATTATTCTCAAATGAAAGATCTTGATGGTCAGCAAAAGGTACGTGTGCTGTTAGCACAGGCTTTATTTGGAAATCCTGACGTTTTGATCATGGATGAGCCTACTAACGACCTGGATTACGAAACCATCACCTGGTTAGAGAATTTTCTGGCTAATTATGATAATACCGTGATCGTAGTATCTCACGACCGTCACTTCCTTGATGCTGTATGTACGCATATTTCTGATATAGATTTTGGAAAGATCAATCACTTTAGTGGTAACTATACTTTCTGGTACGAATCTTCACAATTAGCGGCAAGACAGAGGGCACAACAGAATAAAAAAGCCGAAGAAAAGAAGAAAGAACTTCAGGAGTTCATTCAACGATTTAGTGCTAACGTGGCTAAGAGTAAGCAGGCTACTTCCAGGAAGAAGATGATCGATAAACTTAATATCAATGAAATTAAGCCTTCCAGCAGGAGGTATCCAGCGATCATTTTTGAAAGAGAGCGTGAAGCCGGAGACCAGATCCTGAATGTTGAAAAACTGGAGGCAAGTATAGAAGGAGAGACTCTTTTCAAGAATGTAGATATTAACCTTTCCAAAGGAGATAAGGTTGTTGTTTTTTCAAAGGATTCAAGAGCAACTTCTGCATTCTACGAGATCATCAACGGGAAACAAGAGCCTGTAAATGGCAAATACCAGTGGGGTGTAACCACTTCACAATCTTATTTACCTGCAGATAACTCAGATTACTTTGATAACGATCTCACCCTGGTAGATTGGTTACGTCAATGGGCAACTTCTGAAGAAGAAAGAGAAGAAGTTTACATCCGTGGATTCCTGGGCAAAATGTTATTTAGTGGTGAAGAGGCTTTAAAGACCTGCAGAGTGCTGTCTGGTGGGGAGAAAGTTCGTTGCATGTTAAGTAGAATGATGATGATAAGAGCGAACGTTCTTATGCTGGATGAACCAACGAATCACCTGGACCTTGAATCCATTACCGCATTCAACAACTCTTTAAAGAATTTCAAGGGAACTGTTCTCTTTACAACTCATGATCATGAATTCGCACAAACAGTGGCGAATCGTGTGATCGAGCTTACTCCTGGAGGAGTTATAGATCGTTACCTAAGCTTTGATGAGTATATGAGCGATAAAAGCATTAAAGGGCAAAGAGAAAAGATGTATGCTGTAGAGGCATAAATCTTAATCTATAATATAGAAAAGCCCCTGCAATTTGCAGGGGCTTTTTATTGGCTAGCATAAATTATCACTAGCATACTCCGCCTCTCTTTTATCGTTATTTCACGATTTTTAGATTTTAATCCTTTATTATTTTCATCGCAGAAACTGTAAGAGAAGTCGAGACATACTGTTTGGGATTGCTTTTTCAATTTTTCCCATAGTTCAAAAGAACGTCCATCTGTAGCTCAGGATTCCTGGGTGGCGAAAACATCATTAATGTTCAGGCTAAGAATTGCTTTGATATCTTCAATCTGGCAAGGATCCCGGTAACGAGATTTTTATTAATGTCCTTAATAATCATGTGCTATAAAGACGAATGCCGGAATTGTTTGTTGCGGGATTTTCTTAAAAGAGAACCTGCATCCCTTTTAAGAAATGCAGGTTTTGCAAGATCATCCTTCTTAACACTAACCATCAAAATTAATAAGATGATCTAATAAGGCCCGGACCTCATTCTAAAGACTATTCTGAATAATAATTGTTACACCAATTTTTGATTAACTTTGGGATATGAAGAAAAAAACCCTCGTTTTAGGAGCTTCTCTTAACCCTGCACGTTATTCTAATCTTGCTATTAACAGGCTGGTGAAATATGACCAGCCAACTGTAGCTATTGGTTTGCGTGAAGGCAAAGTAGAAGGAGTAGAGATAAAGACAGAAAAATATCCTTTTGAAGATGTAGATACGGTTACCCTTTACCTAAATGCAAAACGGCAAAAAGAATATTATGATTATATCATTTCGTTACAACCAGATAGGGTTATCTTTAATCCCGGCACCGAAAATCCTGAATTATATGATCTTCTCAGGAAAAATGGGATAGACATTGAAAATGCCTGTACCTTAGTGATGCTTTCTTCTCGCCAGTATTAATCCCAGGAAGGTTAGGAGTCCGTTAAGAATTAGAATAAAAAATCCAAACTCAAATCCGAACCATTTCAGGCTATTAATGCTAATAATGTAAGATAGAACAGGTGCTGCAATAGCTATAAACGGTACTAATTTATCTTGGATTTTCCAGTTGGTAAATAATCCGAATGCATAAAGTCCAAGTAAAGGGCCGTAGGTATAACCGGCGAACTGGAATAATTTGTTAATCACACTTTCATCTGCGATGGCATATTTAAAAGCCAGCATTACCAGGATCAACAATACCGAGATCGCCACATGAATTTGCTTCCTTACCCTAACCTGTTTCTTGGCATCATACTTTTTTTCAATATCCAGGATATCTATGCTGAAAGACGTGGTAAGAGAGGTTAGAGCGCTATCTGCACTGGAGTAGGCCGCGGCAATAAGTCCAATGATAAAGAAGATAGCAACTCCCAGTCCCAGGTTGCCACTGGTCGCTATGGCGGGAAAAAGATCATCTCTAACTTCAGTAATTCCATTAATCTCGGCATAATCTGTTAGTAAAACACCCAGAGCAAGGAAAAGGAAATTAACAAGTACCAGAACTATAGTAAACCAGAACATGTTTTTTTGAGCATCTTTCAAGGTACGGCAGGTAAGGTTCTTCTGCATCATGTCCTGATCCAGCCCGGTCATTACAATCGCTATAAATGCACCTGAAAGAAATTGTTTTACAAAGTGATCCTTACTTTTCCAGTCTTCAAAAAAGAACATTTTCGAGTGCTCGCTTTCAGCCAGGTAACCCAAAAGATTACTAAGTGAGAACCCAAGGTCGTTAGATATAAAATAAATAGTGATCCCCAGGGCCAGTAACATAAAGAATGTTTGCAGGGTATCTGTCCATATGATGGTTTTAATTCCGCTTTTAAAAGTATAGAGCCAGATGAGAAGAATAGTAATGGAAACCGTAACATAGTAGGGAACTCCCATGGCGTCAAAAACAATTAGCTGAAGCACGTTCGCTACCAGGAATAATCTAAAGCTGGCTCCAACCACTCTCGATAAAAGGAAAAAAGAGGCACCGGTTTTATAAGAAGCATTCCCGAACCTGTTTTCGAGATAAGTATAAATGGAAGTAAGATTCATTTTATAATACAGGGGGAGTAAAACCTGAGCGATTACGGCATAACCTGCGGTGTAACCCAAGACCACCTGAAAATAACTAAAAGAATCAGATTCTACCGTGCCGGGTATGGAGATAAAAGTGATCCCGCTTAAAGATGCTCCAATCATTCCAAAAGCTACGAGATACCAGGGAGCCTGTTTATTGGCTTTGAAAAATTCGGCATTGCTGCCACCGCGACCGGTAAAATAAGATATAAGGATTAGAATTGCGAAATAAGCCGCAACAAGAATGAGGACCTGGTATGGTTGCATAAGTAGTAATTCTGCGGGGCAATTTACAAATTAAGCTTTAAGTAATTTCATCCATCAAAAAAATCATAAATTCGCATATGGATTTTTCTTCAAAATTACTGGAGCAGGCAGTAGATGAAATGTCGCAATTGCCGGGAATAGGAAAGCGAACTGCCCTTAGGCTTGTTTTGCATTTATTAAAACAGCCAGTGGAACAAACGGAGCAGTTATCCAGGGCGCTTCAAAATCTTCGGTCTAATATTAAACTTTGCAAGAATTGCTTTAATATTAGTGATACGGAGCTTTGCGAGATATGTGCAAATGCATCCAGAGTTTCACAGATCGTTTGCGTGGTGGAAGACATCAGGGATGTGATGGCAATAGAAAATACCGGTCAGTACAGAGGGCATTACCATGTTCTTGGCGGTAAGATTAGCCCCATGGACGGGATTGGACCTTCGCAATTGACTATAAAAGCCTTGGTGGAAAAGGTTACTTCAGGGAAGATAGAGGAGATCATTTTTGCCTTGAGCAGTACCTTAGAAGGAGATACCACCAATTTCTATATTTTTAAACAGCTCGAGGGTACCGGGGTTAAAACTTCTACGATAGCCCGCGGAATTTCGGTTGGCGATGAACTGGAGTATGCAGATGAGGTTACTTTAGGTCGAAGTATTACCAATAGAATTCCGTTTGAAAATTCCATGAAAGGCTGATCTGGTTCCATACATTCCATGATATAATTTTTTTAAAAACTTCCGAAACTTTTTCAATTCCGTAGCTGAAATCGTAATTTTAGCAGGAAATTTAATTCTTAATACTACTAGAAGAAAATCAGTAAAAACTAATTTTATTGATTTTTTAATATTTAACAAGTGGTATTTTAGTTAAATTCGCAACTTGAACAACTAAAATCGCATCTGATTTAACGATATGGCAAAATTTGAATTAAAGTTACCTAAAATGGGTGAAAGTGTTGCAGAAGCAACGATAACAAGCTGGCTTAAAGAGGTTGGGGATACAATAGAAATGGATGAGCCTGTATTGGAGATAGCTACAGATAAAGTTGATAGTGAGGTTCCAAGTGAGGTAGATGGCAAGCTGGTGGAGAAACTTTTTGAAGCCGATGATGTGGTTAAAGTAGGACAAACCATTGCTATTATAGAAATCGATGGTGAAGTGGAAGATTCTTCAGTAGAAGAAGAGGGAGATAATGAACCGGAAGAAGCTGCTGAGGTAGCAGAAACGGTAGAGGCTGCAAAATCAACGGCTACAGGAACTTCGACTGCAGATTACTCCGATTCTTCAAGATTTTATTCACCCCTGGTAAAAAATATAGCTAAGGAAGAAAATATCTCATTAGAGGAGCTTGAAAATATAGAAGGAACCGGTAAGGAAGGTAGAGTTACCAAGAATGATATTCTGGAATACGTGGAGAACCGAGGTAAGCAATCTAAAAAAGCTACAGAAGCTAAAGGCAAATCAAGTGAAACAAAAGCTATGGCAGCTGGAGTTTCTAAGCAGCCAGAGCCTGTTGTGAGTGGTGAAGATGAAATCGTTGAAATGTCGCGTATGGGTAAAATGATTGCTCATCACATGGTGGAGAGTGTTCAGAAGTCAGCGCACGTGCAGTCCTTTATAGAAGTAGATGTTACCAATATCTGGAACTGGAGAAATAAGCATAAGGCAGAATTTCAGAAGAAAGAAGGAGAGAAGTTAACCTTTACACCAATTTTTATGGAAGCTGTCGCTAAAGCGATACGTGATTTCCCAATGATCAACATTTCGGTGAACGAGGATGCAACAAAAGTGATCAAGAAGAAAAATATTAATCTTGGAATGGCCGCAGCATTACCTGATGGTAATCTTATCGTTCCTGTGATTAAGAATGCAGACAGGCTTAACCTGGTTGGAATGGCCAAGGCAGTGAATGACCTGGCAAACCGGGCAAGAGAAAATAAACTGAAGCCAGACGAGATCCAGGGAGGTACGTATACCGTTACCAATGTTGGTACTTTTGGAAGCATCATGGGAACACCAATTATTAATCAGCCACAGGTTGGTATCCTGGCCCTGGGTGCAATTAGAAAAATGCCGGCAGTTATAGAAACGCCAGATGGTGATTTTATCGGTATACGTTATAAGATGATCCTTTCTCATAGTTATGACCACAGAGTGGTTAACGGAGCTCTTGGTGGACAATTTGTTCAGCGTGTGGCGCAGTATCTGGAAGGATTCGACAAAGACAGGGAGATATAAATTCTCCAGAAGAAACTAGAAAAAAAGCTGTGAATTATTTCACAGCTTTTTTTTGCCGATTGTTTACAATGGAATTAGTAGTTACAATTCATAATTAATTTCCTTTAGATGCTCTTCGGTAAAACCCTTTTTTTGCATTACTTCTCCCCGAAATGTTTTTTTTTAAAATGCCCAGGTGTGATATCAGCCTCCTGGTAATATCATTCGCAGTCTTTTGCGGTCAGTTTGTCTCATTTTTTTCGAATTTTCAAAAAATAGACTGAGTATAAAATGCTGAATGAGGTTTCGGGAGCCTGTCCATATTATACTATATTTGCCCTGATATAATATTATTAGCATGGAATTAAATCTTAGCAAGCCTATTTGTTTTTTTGATCTTGAAACTACGGGTACGAACATCTCTAAAGACAGGATTGTAGAGATCGCGATCCTTAAAGTCTTTCCTAACGG
>JBFIMP010000085.1:0-9810 GCA_041611635.1 Christiangramia sp. | reverse complement strand
CATTTTTCTCATAATAAAAATCCAAACACCTATGATAAGGATGAACGGAAGTAAAGCCCAGAAAAGATCGCCTAAAACATCACTGGAAGTGTCGTAAGATACTTCTGTGGTAAGGTTGTTTTCTTCTTTTATTTCCTGAATATCATCTTCGAAATTCTGAAGATCACCAAACTGGAAGCTATAAGTAGGAGTTTCACCGGTCGGTAAAAATTCCTGGTCTATATTTTTCTTATGTATATCTTTCTGCTTAGCTTCTTCCGTAAGAAAAACTCTTGCAACATTACGGTTGATGATCTCAACTTTCTTTACATCACCATTACGAAGATATTCCTTGAATTCAGCAGGATTTGTTTTGGCAGGTTCAGAAAATCCTCCGTCACCGAACAAATTCAGGCCTAAAAATATTATTATGATCGCAGCATAAATCCAGTAGGCACTAAATTTAGGTTTTTTGGGATCTAATTTTTTCTTTGGTTTTTGATTCGCCATTCTGTCTTTCTAATGATTTGGATTTAATAACTTGTTTCTATGGAAGTGATCTTTGCATCACCCCATAGGCTCTCAATATCGTAAAATTCCCTGATATGCTTCTGAAATACGTGAACAACCACGTTTACGTAGTCCATAAGCACCCATTCTGCATTTTCACTACCCTCGATATGCCAGGGTTTGTCTTTCAGGCTTTTACTAACTGTTTTTTGTATGGAATTGACTATGGCGTTAACCTGTGTATTGGAAGTACCATTGCAGATTATAAAGTAATCGCAAACTGTGTTTTCTATTTCTCTAAGGTCCAGGATATCAATATCATTACCTTTAACTTCCTCTATCCCTTTTATAATTTGTGCAATAAGTTGATCGCTGTTTTTTTCCTTTTCCGACATTAAATTAATTTATTTACGCAAATTTATCATTTTTTGCTCTTTTAAAGAGATTGTTTGCAGAAGATTTAACGCCTTATCTCTTATACTTTTATATGCGTATAATCAAAGTTAATGCCATTGATAGTACTAATTCCTTTGTTCGTAAATTTTACGAAGGGAATAAGGATTTTGAACCTGTTTGCGTTAGGGCTATCACCCAGACGGCGGGTAGAGGTCAGCGTGGATCTAATTGGCTGAGTAAAGCCGGAGAGAACCTAACCTTCAGCATACTGTATCCCCAGAAAAGATTAAATATATCCAGGTTTTTCCTTCTAAGTGCCACCATTGCTTTGGCTGTTTTAGAAGCATTGCAAAATCTGGATTTGCCAGATCTGAAGGTGAAATGGCCTAACGACATTATGTCAGCAAAAAAGAAGGTTGGTGGCATCTTGATAGAGAATATCGTAAAAACCGAAGGTATAGTTGCCAGTGTTATCGGTATTGGCCTTAATGTGAATCAAACAGATTTTGAGGGATTGCCCCAGGCTGATTCTTTAAAAAGTATAACTGGTAGAGGTTATGATATCGATGAAATCATGGAAAGGCTGGTATTAAAGATTGAAACAAAATTGGAGCAGTTACCATCCAGGAAGGGTGCAGAGATTTTGGAAGAATATGCTAATAATATGTTCCGGCTAAATGTCGTTTCCTCATTTCTATCCCAGGAAGGGAATAAATTCAATGGAATTATTCGGGGGGTTACTAAAGAAGGTAAACTGAAGTTGGAATTAGAAGACTCTGTATTTAAAACGTATGATCTAAAAGAGATTCAGTTACTTTATTAAATAAAAAAGCCGGAAAATTTCCGGCTCCTATATAAATGGTAAAGGTTTAAAGTTTGCCGATATTTTCGGTAAGGGCAGTGATGAATTTCTTCAATGGCCCTTTGATCATCATGCTCATCATCGCGTTGAAGTTTCCTTCAAAATCCATGTCCACTTCACTTTTTCCTGCTCCGGCGTCAGCAATATGGGTGCTTAGCTTGAAAGGGAATTTATCTGAAGTTGATCCAAGAACCACTAATTCCGGCTCTTTGGTCTCAGCAATTTTCAATCTTATCTCCGGCATTCCTTTAAGTTGGAAAAGAAAAGAGTCTTCAGAAATGACTTCGAATTTTTCCTTACTGCTTGGCATTATCTGCTCGTAGTTTTCAACATTGGTTAAAAACGTATATAATTCCTGCTGGTCTTTTTCAGCGGTTACCTTTGGGCTTTCTAATTTCATATTTACGGTTTCCAGTTGGCAGGATCTTCTCTCCATTTGCGGAGTATCGCTGCTTCTTCTGTATTGATATAATTTGTGTTTTGTGCTGTCTCGATAAGGTTTTCGTAGTCGCTAAGAGTATGAAGTTCTACCTTAAGGTCCTTAAAGTTCTCTACTGAAGTATCAAAACCATAGGTAAAGATGGCGAACATGCCTTTAACGTTAGCGCCGGCCTCTTTCAAAGCTTTAACGGCATTAAGGCTGCTGTTTCCTGTACTAATAAGATCTTCAATGACTACTACGGTCTGACCTTCTTCCAGGTTACCTTCGATCTGGTTTTGTCTACCGTGACCTTTTGGCTCCGGTCTAACATAGGCAAATGGAAGGCTTAAATATTCGGCTACGAGCATACCAATTCCTATGGCACCCGTCGCCACTGCTGCGATCACATCTGGTTTTCCATATTTTTCCTCGATCTGTCTGGCGAAATGCTCCCTCACGTAATTTCTTATAACAGGATAGGATAAAATGATCCTGTTGTCACAGTATATTGGAGATTTCCAACCGCTGGCCCAGGTAAAAGGTTGTTGTGGTTCTAATTTTATTGCTTTAATTTGCAACAAAAGCTCAGCAGTCTTTTTTGCTGTTTCTTTATTCAAAATCATAGCTGCAAATGTATAAAGTTTTTGTGAATGATATTCCCATAATCGTTTCCACGCAGAAAGAAATTGGGGAAAAATATACACCTTTTCCATTAAAAACGGTTCGTCTCAAAAAAGTCATCAAGAAGATTCTTAATGGAGAATTAATGTATGTGAATCTCTATCATGCAGATGAGGCCAAACTTTTAAAGCTCTTGCTTAAAAAGATGAAAGTGGTAACTGCAGCCGGTGGAATGGTGGTGAACGATAAGGAAGAGATATTGTTCATCTATAGGAACCACCGCTGGGACCTTCCAAAAGGGAAGACCGAAAAGAATGAAAGTATCGAGGATTCAGCTATTAGAGAGGTGGAAGAGGAAACTGGAGTTCAGGATCTTGAAATAAAACGTTTTATTACCAGGACTTATCATGTTTTCAAAAGAAAAGGAAAATTAAAGCTTAAAGAGACCTACTGGTACGAAATGTATACTGAATACGATGGTGATCTCGTACCAGAATTAAGCGAAGGTATCAAAAAAGCTAAATGGAAGAATTTTGAGAAAAGCCAGAAAGCTCTTAGAAAGTCTTATGCTAATATTAAAATGTTATTTCCAGAGAAATACCTAGCGGGGAAGTCTGAAGACAGGGTAGCGTAGATGTGCCTCCTCGTAATTCTCAGATCTTTTATGTAACCAATCTAATTGTGCGTACCAGCTATTTCTAAAATTGGAATCTTCGCGTTTCTTTTGGTCGAATTCCTTCTTTAGTTCAGGGTTGTTTTCAAGTAATTGCCTGGCTTCATCTTCAAAGACGTAAGGAGAAAAACCTTCTTTTTGCTGAAGAACAGTATCGAAAAAATTCCAGTTAAAGAACGAATCCACCGCAGATGGCTCCAGGGTTTCAATTAGATATCTTGCTCCATCCTGGAAAGTGGTAATTAAATGATCTCCTTTTCTAAATTTTACTTTTTCAGATGTTTTGGTAACCTGGGTGTTCTTATGTAAATAATGCCCTTCATAAGCAGTTTCTGAAGTTTCATATTCCTCAATTTTATAGACCTCAACTTCAATAAGAGTATCTCTTTCCAGTGGTTCCATTTTAATGTTGTTCATTTTTAAACGGTTTACAACCTGCCACCAACCCTGCGGGATGATATAGGCACGTGGAATTTCTATCTCCTGGGAAACTTTAAAATTGTCGTAATAATCTATTTCTTTGGTGAAAGGATTATTGCGGTTGTATTTTAATCGTTGCTGCCCGGTAACCTCACTGATGATGTTTTCATTTTCAAAACCTTTAAATTCTCTCTTTGAAGGGTTTTCTTCATCTATCTCGAATTTCAGGTTATAGTTTCTGTCTGTAAGATACTTTCTCCTGGCCTGGTTTCTAAGGTCTTTGATGACTGAGCTCTCGGCATCCGTGATTTTTACCATAGATTTCATAAGCTCATAGGTTCCCAGAACACGTTTATCATAAGGCTTTAGCATATGGGTTTCAACCATCATGCCCAGAGTGTTCCAAAGAGTGGTATAACCAGTGGAATATCTAGGAGTGTCCATAAACTGGGAGAAACCATTTTCTGGAACCTCATTAAAGACATTTACATAAGGTGTGATATCCCAGTCTTTTGCTTTAAGAGAATCCTCCAGGGCAGGCATCATTTTTTTCTGAATATAAGCTCCAAGATTACCGCCCAGTTTATCATGTTGCGTAAATAAATGGGTGAGGGTATATTGATAATCTGCTCCATTACTTACGTGATTATCTATGAAAACATCAGGATTCAGGTAATGGAATATCTCGTAAAACGTCTGTGCGTTTTTGGTATCTGCCTTTATAAAATCACGATTCAGATCATAATTGCGGGCATTCCCACGAAAACCATATTCTTTTGGCCCGTTTTGATTGGTTCTGCTGGTAGAATTTCTATTTAAAGCACCCCCAACATTATAAATGGGGATGGTGGCTATGATGGTATTTTTAGGAGATGAGATCGAATCACCAGCTATGTCTCTAATGAGCATCATTGTTGCATCTATACCATCGCTTTCACCTGGGTGAATACCGTTATTGATAAGCATTACGCTATGAGACTTGCGCAATTTATCCAGATCCTGTTCACCGCTTTTATTCAGGATCACCAGGTGCAGAGGCAAGCCACTATCGGTTTCTCCAAATTCCTGCATGCTCACACTTGGGTAGGCATCTGCCAATTGCTGATAAAATTTAATGACCTCGGCATAGGTTCCGGTTTCGGTCCCACCAGATTTTTCAAAACGGGTTTCGAAATCGTAATCCTTAATAAGCCTGTATTTTGAGAAATCACATGAGGAAAGGCTGATCATGATCCCCAATATCAACCACAGTTTTTTCATAAATTTTTCTAAAAATCTAGCCGTAAACTTAACTAAAAAGTCTGAAAGCAGCCAAAATCAATCGCCTTATCTCCGGGACTCCACGAAAGTTAAACCTGGCTGAGCGAATTTATTAATGCTTAAATAGTCATTCATTCCCCCATTTTTTGGTTAAAATTGTGATCTAAATGCTCAGCTTTTGAAAAGATCACTATTTCTGCTTTTTATTATTAATGTAATTGGAACTTTCTCCTATGCTCAGGAATTTGAAGGAAATGCCTTTGATGCAAAATCGGGGAAACCGCTTGATAATGTTGAAGTAACAGATTTGAATTCTGGGAAAACCAGTTTCACCGATGAATATGGTAAGTTTCAATTTAAAGAAATTGAGTTTCCTCTTGAACTTGAATTCAATAGAATAGGTTATATGCCGTTGGTTGAAATTTTTCAGGAAAAGGATAAGCAGAGATCCGTTTTTCTTCAGCGCAAAGTTTCCCAGCTTTCTGAAGTTATTATAAGAAGTTCTAATATTCCGCAGGAAATTAGAGAAATTCCGGCATCGGTGAGTCTTATTTCAGAAAATGACCTGCAACGGACAGATAATTTCAACCTGGTCCAAAATTTCAATTATGTGCCCGGCGTTTTTGTAAGCCAGGGAGCGTTGAATACTAATAAGATCAATATTCGAGGTATTGGTTCCCGGGCGCAATACAGCACAAATAGGATCAAGGCTTATATCAACGGAATTCCTTTGACCACCGCTGAAGGTGAGCTCACCCTAGATGATTTTGATCCTGAATATTTAGACAGGATAGAGGTCATTAAAGGTCCGGTTTCATCTGCTTTTGGTGCCGGTCTGGGAGGTGCCATAAATCTCTATACTAAGAATCAAACCAGGGATCAAAAATCTGTAAATGCAGATTTGAACTACGGCAGTTTCAATACCCGGAAAACCAGGGCTAATATTAATTATGTTAAAGATAGTCTTGATCTTTCTTTTAATTATAACCAGGTTAAAAGCGATGGATACAGGGAAAATGGAGAATATGACAGGATCTCTATGCTGGGGACGGCTAATCTTCTAACTAAAAAAGCTAATTCCTGGTCCTTCTTTTTCTCTCATACTAATTTGAAGGCCTATATTCCTAGTTCCTTAAATGAAAAGGACTTTCTGAATGATCCCGAAAAAGCAGCATTTACCTGGTTCCAGGCCGCAGGCTATGAATCTTACTCCAAGAATATCCTGGGTGTTTCGTATGAGCACAATTTCTCTAAGAACTTTAAAAATCAGACTTCTGTATTTTATAATACTAGAGATGGTTATGAACCCCGTCCTTTTAATATCCTCGATGAGGATAGAAAATCTTTAGGCGCAAGGACAAAGTTCAATTATAAAACAGCAATTTTAAGTCGTGATTCAGAAATAAGTTTTGGAGCAGAAACCATGTTCGAAAATTATGAAACAGCCACCTATGAAAATCTCTATGAAGAAGCTGAAGCAAGGAGAAGCGTTTTGGGCGATCGCTTAAGTTTAAATGAACAGGATAGGAGTTATCTCAATCTGTTTGCACAGTTAAATATTGAAGTTACTTCAAAATTATCTGCCGAAGCTGGACTTAATTTCAATACGACAGCATATGAGCTGAAAGATAAATTTAATTTAAATGAAAATAACCAATCTGGAGATTATAGGTTTGAGCCGGTTCTTTCTCCCAGATTGGGCTTAAGTTATGAAGCTTTTGAAGGAAAGAACTTCTATGCTTCCGCCAGTCATGGATTTTCCACACCAACCGTGGCGGAAACATTAACTCCAGAAGGCCTGATAAATACCGATCTAAAAACTGAAACTGGATGGAATTATGAAATTGGCTTTAAGGGGAACTGGTTGAACAATAGGCTGTATACAGAACTAAACCTTTATTCTATTCAGATTAGAGATTTACTGGTGGCAAGAAGAGTTGGGCAGGATCAATTTGTTGGTGTTAATGCCGGAAAAGCAGATCATAACGGGATAGAATTTACCAGTTCTTATGAAACGATTCTTTCTGGCGATCTTGAACTGAGGTTTTTCCTGAATTCCAGTTTCAACTTTTTCAAGTTTGATAAGTTCGTTGATCTTGGTGAGAATTATTCTGGCAATACAATCCCCGGGGCACCTGAATATATGATCTCTCCAGGAACTGAGCTCGGTTATAAGAATCTTACTGCGAATATCAATTTCCAGGCTTTTGGGGAGATGGCACTTAACGATGCGAATTCGGGATACACAGCCCCCTACCAACTTTTAAATTTGAAACTTGATTATTACTGGAGTTTAGGTCCAAAACTTGATCTCAACTTTAATTTTGGGATCAATAATATCCTAAATGAAAAATATGCATCCAGTATCGTTACCAATGCTGTTGGGTTTGGAGGTTCTGCTCCAAGATATTACTATCCTGGAAATCCAAGGAATTTCTTTGGAGGGGTTAGACTGAATTTTAATCTATAATGGCATTCAGAGCCTGGGGAAGAGAAATTAAGGACCTTTAATATGTTTAAGACAAATTAGATTCCTCACTACGTTCGGAATGACATCTGTTGTTATCCAGAGCGTAACTCTTTGAAGTGAAGTATCTTTATTATATTTGAGTGATGATGAGATTCCTCACTATGTTCAGAATGACAGTGACCTTACTATTTTCTCACCACATCTGGTACCATAAACTCATAATTACCGCCGTGATGCATTACATCTCTCACTACCGTGGAAGAAATATGTGCCTTGCCCGAACTTGAGATTAGAAAAACACTTTCTATGCCAGACATCTTATAATTGGTTTGACCAATGGCCTTTTCAAATTCAAGGTCCTGTCCGTTTCTTAAACCGCGAAGAATAAATCCTGCATCCTGAGATTTACAAAAATCCACCGTTAGTCCTTTATAGGTCTCGACTTTTATTTTAGGTTCCTTCTTGTAAGTTTCCTTTAAGAAGTGAAGCCGGTCTTCCAGGGTGAACATATATTTCTTGCTGGAATTTGTTCCAATTGCCAGGATGATCTCGTCGAACAGGGGAAGGGCCCGGTCTATAATATCTGTATGTCCTAAAGTGAGCGGATCGAAGGATCCGGGAAAAACTGCTTTTTTCATCAGGCGGTTTTTGATCTTTTATAAAAGCAAAAGATAATTAGAAAATATCACTTATCCATTTAGAGCAGCTTCAATGCTGCTTTCAAAAAGGTCTTTCAGGCTTATTCCGGCTTTTTCTGCCTGCTGGGGTAATATGCTCGCTGCGCTAATTCCCGGATTTGTATTCATTTCAATGAAATGAGGTTCTCCTTTATGAAATATAAATTCAGACCTGGAAAAACCTTTCATCTTGAGCTTCTTATAGATCATAATCGCTATGTCCTGAACTTTTTTGGTATCCTCATCAGAAATTCTGGCGGGAGTAATCTCCTGTGATTTCCCGAGATATTTGGCCTCATAATCAAAAAATTCTCCTTCGGGAATGATCTCGGTAACTGGAAGAGCCATGACTTCTCCTTTATAGGTAATCACACCTACAGAAACTTCAGTCCCGTCCAGGAAAGATTCTATGATCGCTTCATTATCTTCAGAAAAGGCGGTTTTTGCTGCGGGGATGATCTCTTCTTCGGTCTTTACTTTAGTAACTCCAAAGCTGCTTCCGGCACGGTTGGCCTTGACGAAACATGGGAGCCCAACCTTAGCCACGATCTCTTTAGTGTCGATTTCCTCGCCTTTATTCAGGAAATAATTTGTGGCCGCCTTAATTCCGTAAGGTCTTAGCACACTAATAAGGTCCCGTTTATTAAAAGTAAGGGCAGACTGGTAATAATCACAGCTGGTTTGAGGAATCCCGATCAATTCCAGATATGCCTGCAATAGACCATTTTCGCCGGGAGTTCCATGAATAGTATTGAAAACACAGTCGAACTGAATTACCTTATCCTGGATCTCAACGGTAAAATTGCTTTTATTGATTGGGTAGGGAGTATCATCATCTGCCACAACAAACCATTCGCCTTTAAGAATATGAACTCGGTATGGTTCATATTTTTCGCGATCGAGGTGTTTATAAACAATATTTCCGCTGTTGATAGAAATATGATATTCACTGGAATACCCGCCCATGGCGATGGCAATTTTTTTCTTCATATTCAATATATCCGGTTAGAAGTCGTTAAACAAAAATATCACTTAAAAGGGCAGTCACCAAAACCAAAGGGTTTTATATCTTTGCCCATTATCTAAAAACTATGGGATTATTTCGATTTATATTTAGCAAGACCTTTTTAATTCAATTGGTTTTGGCAGGAATTATATTGGTGATTATAGGATTCTTCACCATGCAATGGCTGGATTATTCTACCAACCAGGACCAAAGAATCGAAGTTCCAGATTTGGCTAAAATGAATCTTGATGTAGTTGAAGACAGATTGGATGAACTGGATCTTGATTATGAGATACTGGATTCGGCTAATTTTAATCCTGATTTCCCAAGGTATTCTGTGATAGACCAGGTTCCTGCTCCTGGAAAATTTGTGAAAGAAGACCGGAAGATCTATCTTACACTGAACCCTTCGGGCTATAGAAAAATTGAAGTTCCTAAAAACCTTATTAGAAAGACTAGGAGACAGGTGGAGCCAACATTAAGATCCCTTGGATTTGAAATTGGAGAGATTAGCT
>JBFIMP010000084.1:0-10093 GCA_041611635.1 Christiangramia sp. | reverse complement strand
TCTTCTATCTTCGTCAAAAATTGTTTTATGAGCGTTGTATTTCTACTCATTGGCTTTGTTTTGCTGGTAATAGGAGGGGAGTTTCTGGTAAGGGCGTCTGTAGCGCTATCCCTAAAACTAAATATTTCCAGAATGGTTATAGGGCTTACGGTAGTGTCATTTGCTACGTCTGCGCCAGAATTACTGGTAAGCCTCCAGGCGGCCATAGATGGCTTTTCAGATATTTCCCTGGGTAACGTCATTGGTTCTAACATAGCCAATATTGGCCTGGTGCTTGGATTAACCGCCATGGTTTCTCCGTTGGCGGTAGACAGGGATTTTTACAGGATCAACTGGCCCGTGATGATGGTATTTTCCATCATTTTGTATTTTTTCCTTTTAAGCGAAAACACTTTGAGCAGGATAGAAGGTGGGGCTTTATTATCAGGCCTTATAGTTTACCTGTTTATTTTGATTAAAAGGTCGAGGAGAAAAGATAAGGTTATCATAGAAGAAGTAGATGAATCGCTGCGTGATGTAAGAGGTTTTAAAATGAGTCTCTGGCTTCTCATTGGAATCTTCGCTCTATGGGGTGGATCTGAGCTTTTGGTTAAGGGAGCTGTAGATCTGGCCACCCAACTTGGAGTAAGCGAAAGAGTGGTTTCGGTTACCGTAATCGCTATAGGTACTAGTGTACCAGAGCTTGCCGCATCGTTAATAGCGGCTATTAAAAAAGAAAAAGCTATTTCACTAGGGAATCTTATAGGTTCAAATATCTTTAATATAGCCTCGGTATTAGGTTTAACAGCATTAATCCAGCCTGTTGTGGTGCAATCTTCGCAGATTCTTAGTAATGATATGTTCTGGATGCTAGGTATCGCATTTGTACTTTTACCTATGCTCCTTATACCCAAGTTCTCTGAAATGGGAAGAAAGGAGGGTTTTGTATTGCTTTTAGGATATTCAGTCTTTATTATTTTAACTTTTATATAAAAGAAAAGGCCATCCATTGTGGATGACCTTTTTTCTCTTTCATAGTAATTGTAGCTATGCGTTAACCGCTACCGGTACAGATTCTACTGTTTTAATGATTCTGGCAGCCACTTTATAAGGATCTGCATTAGATGCCGGTCTGCGGTCTTCCAGCCAGCCTTTATATCCTTTTTCAACGGTAATAATAGGAATACGGATGGATGCTCCTCGATCTGAAACTCCATAGCTGAAGTCGCTGATCGATGCCGTTTCATGTAAACCGGTCAATCTTTCATCATTATATTCTCCATATACCTCGATATGTTCTTTGGTTACGGGTCTAAAGGCTTCACAAACCTGATCGTAGATCTCTTTAGAGCCGGCAGTTCTCAATAAAGTATTTGAAAAGTTACAGTGCATACCAGAACCATTCCAGTCACCTTTTATAGGTTTAGGATGGTACTCAATGTAATAACCATATTCTTCAGTTAGTCTGTCCAGTAAATAACGTGCAACCCAAACTTCATCTCCGGCTTTTTTGCCTCCCTTGGCAAAGACCTGAAATTCCCATTGTCCGCTGGCAACTTCCTGGTTGATACCTTCAAAATTGATACCGGCTTCCAGGCAAAGATCCGCATGTCTTTCCACCAGTTTTCTGCCATGAGTATTTCTACCACCTACAGAGCAGTAATACATTCCCTGAGGACCGGGATATCCTCCCATAGGGAAGCCAAGCGGAAGCTGGGTTTTTGTGTCCATTATAAAGTATTCCTGTTCAAAGCCAAACCAAAAATCCTCATCCTCATCATCTATGGTAGCCCTGGAATTGGTTTCGTGAGGAGTACCATCTGGATTTAGTACTTCAGACATTACCAGGTATCCATTTTTTCTTGCCGGGTCTGGATAGATCGCCACCGGTTTCAATAAACAATCAGAATTTCCACCCTCAGCCTGTTTAGTCGAAGAACCATCAAAGGACCAAATAGGACAATCTTCGAGTTTTCCGCTAAAATCAGGTTCAATTTTGGTTTTACTACGCATATTCTGTGTAGGATAGTATCCATCCAGCCATATGTACTCTAGTTTTGCCTTACTGCTCATAATGTGAATATTTAAAGTTACATGTTGATGGCTTAAAATTATTAATTTTATCTTAAACCCCTTTCCAGATGGGGTTTCAAAAACTAAAATTTAGTTAACTTTTATCTAAACCCTAATTTTGGAGGGGTTAAAATTAAAAAATAGCATTTTTTAAGAGGTATTTTTTCAAATAATCAATACATAAATCCTATATTCGCAGCTTGAAACAAGATTTTTTATTGTAAGTGACTTTTTTGAAGGGTAAAAAGGTCAGTTATGGTCTGAAAAAACACAACTTAAATATTTCTTATGTCAACTTTACGATTTCAAGCTTTAAAAGAAACTTTGAACCGAAAGCCTGTTAAGGTGGAAGAGCCGGCTAGAAGATCTGAGATCTTTGCTAGTAATGTGTTCAATGAAACCATCATGAGGCAGTTTTTAACTAAAGAAGCCTATGAGAATGTGATTGAGGCTATGCGCACGGGAAAGAAAATTGACCGTAATGTAGCAGATCATATTTCAACCGGAATGAAAGAATGGGCGATCTCTAAAGGAGTTACCCATTATACACACTGGTTTCAGCCGCTTACAGGAGCTACTGCTGAAAAGCACGACGCTTTTTTTGAACCTTTAGGAGAGGGCCTTGCCATCGAGAAATTTGGCGGAGGACAGTTAGTACAACAGGAACCTGATGCATCAAGTTTCCCTAACGGTGGTATTAGAAACACTTTTGAAGCTAGAGGTTATACGGCATGGGATCCAACCTCTCCAGCATTTATATGGGGAACTACGCTATGTATCCCAACTATATTTGTTTCTTATACAGGAGAGGCATTAGATAATAAAACTCCTTTACTTAGAGCATTGCAGGCTGCCGACCAGGCTGCGACAGATGTTGCTAAGTATTTTGACAAAAACGTCAAGAAAGTAAATGCTACCCTTGGATGGGAGCAGGAATATTTTCTTATAGATTCTGCTCTTGTAGCTTCAAGACCAGATATCACACTTACAGGTAGAACCCTTCTTGGGCATTCGCCTGCAAAAGGTCAGCAATTAGATGATCACTATTTTGGATCTATTCCTTCCAGAGCTATTGCTTTTATGATGGATCTCGAGATCGAATGTATGAAACTTGGTATACCGGTAAAAACCCGTCATAACGAGGTAGCACCAAACCAGTTTGAGCTTGCACCTATCTTTGAAGAAGCTAACCTTGCGGTAGACCACAATTCTTTGATCATGGATGTGATGAAGAAAGTTGGTGAAAGACATAGTTTAAGTGTATTAATGCACGAAAAACCATTCGCCGGAATAAATGGTAGTGGTAAACACAACAACTGGTCACTGGCTACAGATACTGGAGTAAACCTACTTTCTCCAGGTTCAACTCCAATGAAAAACCTTCAGTTCCTAACTTTCTTCGTGAATACTATAAAAGCGGTATACGATAATGAAGAATTATTAAGAGCTGCGATTGCAAGTGCATCTAATGATCACCGTCTAGGTGCGAACGAGGCACCTCCTGCAATTATTTCTGTTTTCATAGGTTCTCAATTAACCAAGGTTCTTGATGAACTTGAGAAGGTGACCAACGGTAAGCTGTCTCCACAAGAGAAAACAGAGCTTAAACTTAACGTGGTTGGTAAAATTCCAGAAATTCTTCTCGATAATACAGATAGAAATAGAACTTCTTCTTTTGCTTTTACGGGTAACAAATTTGAAGTCCGTGCGGTAGGTTCTCTTGCGAACTGTGCCGGAGCAATGACTGTATTGAACAGTATCGTTGCCAAGCAGCTTAAAGACTTTAAAGTTGAGGTAGATAAGTTGATCAAGGATAAGAAAATGAAGAAAGATGATGCGATCTTTAATGTTCTTAGAGATTACATCAAGAAGTCTAAAAAGATTCGTTTCGAAGGAGATGGATATGGCGATGCATGGGAGAAAGAGGCTAAGAAAAGAGGTCTGAGTAATAATAGAACTACTCCGGAGGCATTAAAAGCTCAGGTAAGTAAGAAAACCATTGCTCTTTATAAGGAACTTGGGGTAATGAATGAAGTAGAGATCGAAGCTCGTCATGAGATCGAACTTGAAGAGTATGCCATGAGAATCCAGATCGAAGGTCGTATTCTTGGAGATATTGCAAGAAATCATGTGATTCCAACAGCGATTCGTTATCAGAATATCCTGATCAAGAATGTTACTGGTCTTAAGTCTATATATGGCGAAGAATATACCAGACATGCAAAAGAACAATTAGAGATCATCGAAAGTATTTCTGCTCATATCGCCAGCATTAACTCTAATGTGAATGCGATGATAGAAGCAAGAAAAGTTGCCAATAAGATAGAAGATGCAGATAAAAGAGCATTTGCTTACTGTGATGATGTAAAACCTTTCTTTGAGGAAATAAGATACCATTGTGATAAACTTGAATTATTGGTAGACGATGAGCTTTGGCCATTGACCAAGTATAGAGAGTTATTGTTCACTAGGTAATTTTTACTGTTAAACTGAATATTGAAAAAGCCACGCCAAAAGCGTGGCTTTTTGCTTTAAAAATTGCCGATTATTTATCAGAACTGTTTAAACTAATTATCTTTGAAAACTCTAAGAAAAAGTCATGAGCAAAGAAATAAGTAAACGATATTCAGGAAGAGGTGTTTCCGCAGGTAAGGAAGACGTGCATAATGCTATTAAGAATGTAGATAAAGGCCTGTTCCCTAAAGCTTTCTGTAAGATTGTGCCAGATCATCTAACAGGGAGTGATGATCATTGCCTCATTATGCATGCCGATGGTGCCGGAACCAAATCTTCGCTTGCTTATATGTACTGGAAAGAAACCGGGGATCTATCGGTTTGGAAGGGAATTGCTCAGGATGCATTGATTATGAATATAGATGACCTGCTTTGTGTGGGGGCGACAGATAATATTTTACTTTCTTCTACCATTGGGCGAAATAAAAACCTGATTCCGGGTGAAGTGATTTCGGCTATTATTAATGGGACCGAAGAATTGATATCAGAACTTAAGGATTTTGGTGTTGAAATTCATTCTACCGGTGGGGAGACCGCCGATGTGGGAGACCTGGTAAGAACCATTATAGTAGATTCTACCGTAACTGCTAGAATGGCCAGAAAAGATGTAATAGATAATGCCAATATCAGGCCGGGTGATGTGATCGTTGGTCTGTCTTCATTTGGGCAGGCATCTTATGAAAAGGAATATAACGGCGGCATGGGTAGTAATGGTCTTACCTCTGCACGTCATGACGTTTTCTCGAAGATACTTGCTGAAAAATATCCAGAATCCTTTGATGCTTCAATTCCAGAAGATCTAATCTATTCAGGAAGCAAAAAACTTACCGATGAGGTAGAGGATAGCCCGATAGATGCCGGGAAGCTGGTGCTATCTCCAACAAGGACCTATGCGCCAATCATCAAGAAAATACTTAAGGATGTTGGTGCCGATAAAATCAATGGAATGGTGCATTGCAGCGGTGGTGCTCAAACCAAGATCTTACACTTCATAGATGAACTTCATATCGTGAAAGACAATATGTTCGATATCCCACCACTTTTTAAATTGATACAGCAGGAAAGCGAAACCGACTGGAGAGAGATGTATCAGGTTTTTAATATGGGACATAGAATGGAACTGTATGTGGATGAGAGCATAGCTGAGAAGATCATAGGTATTTCCAAATCTTTCGATGTGGATGCAAAAATAGTAGGTAGGGTCGAGGCTTCAGAAGCTAAAAAGCTTACTATTAAGAGCGATCTTGGAACTTTTGAATATTAATGAGAATTGATATAACCCAGTTCTTCGAGTTGGGTAGTATCTTTTATTAATCGGGTACATCCTTTGGTTAGGAAATAGAGGTCGTCTGTAATATCAATGAGATCCCGATAAAAATGATCGGTAAGGACGATCGCTTTATTTTTCTTTTCCAGTTCTAATTCTTTTTTGATTATATCGATTATGACAGGTGTTAGATGGGTAAAAGGCTCATCCAGTAAAACGAGTTCAGATTCACATTTTATTGTAAGCCATGTGGCCAAAAGCCTTCTTTCACCGCCCGAAAGTTGATTAGGCTTCTGTGAGTAACAATTCCGGAAACCGGGAAACTTTTCAATAAAGTCCTTCCAGGAAAGTTTATAGATCTTGAATAATTTTGAAACCGATAAACTGGAGGGCAGCAAATCTGATTGTGGTAATATCTTAATGTTTTCAACTGCATATAGAGGTTTAAGAGTTCCTCTGCCGTTAATTTTTACCAGCCTATTATTACAGGCCAGGTTTCCGAAAAATATCTTTAATAAGCTCGTTTTTCCACAACCGTTAGGTCCCAGGATTCCGGTGATCCTTCCTTTCTCAGCTTTGAGGTATACTCCATATAAGATCCTTTTTCCCTCAAAACTAAGTTCCACATTATCTAATTCGAACTTCATAAGAGCATGGCGGTTTTATAAAGGATAAGACTAAGCATAAAATCATAGAATATGCAGTTGCCAAATAGAAATAACGGAGTGATCGAGAAATTTTTATAGAACAATAAACTATCCTTCGATTCCAGGAAACGATAATTTAAAAAGAGAAATCCCAGCAAGCAGATCTTAATGAATAAAGTGGCTTCCAGTGGATTCCTGAGGAATAATAAAAGGATAGTAAGTCCGGTAGAAATCAATAGCAATCTTCTATAGAAAGAAAAACATAGCTGTAACTTGAATAGAAAATTTCGGGCTTTTTTCATAAGACATTGCAAAATAGGAAATTTCGCACTAATGTATAATAGGTTTAGTATTAGAGTAGTTCAGGGGTAAAAAAACTCGATCAGATAAAACTAGGAATAAATTTTTTGCGTAGGTTTATTGCAACCAATCAAAAATTATAATGTTACCAAAGACCATTCTCTGGGTAATCACCATGGTTTTACTTCTGGTGAACTGCTATGTTATTTATGAATTCGATCAGGATGCCAGTCGTTGGGCCCGTCTTATATCAACAGCTATTTTCCTTATATTACTTATCTGGCAGCGTAGTTTCAATGTAAAAATAATAATTGCATTTATATTTTTACTCATCTCAGATGTTCTTCTTTTTTATTATGAAAATGCACTGGCGAATACCGGTACTTTTTTAATGCGAATTTCTGCTTATTTAATGTTGGTCTTTACGGTAGTACCAGAACTTAGAGGCCTTAAATCCAGTCTTTTCCAGAAACTGGTGTTCTTTGGCGTATTTGTGTTAAATCTAGCTATGCTTTTTCTGCTGGTAGATATGGTGCCTGCCAAATTTGGATATCCTTTTCTTAATGTTTTGTTCTACGCCTACGGGATTTCTATGATCACTCTGGTAATCGCCGCAATTTCTTATTCTAATAGGTATTCTAATAAAACCTCTTTCTATTACACCGCAGCTACCTTATGCCTGGTTTTTTCTGATATCACCTCCTTTATTGCCTACTATCTGGAATTCTATGAATTTTATTTTCCAGACAGGATTTTTTATATTCTGGGAATCGCGGGCCTTGTGAAATTTACTACTTTCGCCCGAAGCCATGAGGCTGTTGCCGATTTAGAAAGCCTTTAAAGCTTTCTCTAAAATTTCAGGCAAATTATCGTAAATTTGCTATCCTAAATTCAGTAGTATTATATGATTGAGAGACTTAATATCGTAAAACAAAGGTTCGATGAGGTGAACGATTTGATTATTCAGCCGGATGTAATATCAGACCAGAAACGATATATTGAATTAAATAAAGAGTACAAAGACCTTCGGGCTTTGATGGATGAGCGTGAAAAATATATTAGCCTGACAGATAACATTAAAGAAGCCGAGGAGATAATTTCAGATGGTAGTGACCCTGAAATGACCGAAATGGCAAAACTTCAGCTGGAAGAAGCAAAAGGACAGCTTCCTGAACTAGAGGATAAAATAAGAATGATGCTTATTCCTAAAGATCCGGAAGATGGTAAGAATGTGGTGATGGAGATTCGTGCAGGTACCGGAGGTGACGAAGCCAGTATTTTTGCCGGTGATTTATACCGCATGTATACTAAATATGTAGAGAGCAGAGGCTGGAGTCATAATATCGTGGATTATAGTGAAGGTACCAGTGGTGGTTTTAAGGAAATGATTTTTGAGGTTTCTGGAGAAGATGTTTACGGAACCATGAAATTCGAAGCCGGAGTTCATCGTGTACAAAGAGTTCCTCAAACCGAAACTCAGGGAAGGGTGCATACTTCAGCCGCAACCGTAATGGTTTTACCTGAAGCCGAGGAATTCGACGTGGAAATAGATCCAAAGGATGTAAGAATAGATTATTTCTGTTCTTCAGGTCCTGGAGGTCAGTCGGTAAATACCACCTATTCCGCAGTTAGATTAACCCACGAACCTACGGGTTTAGTTGCGCAGTGTCAGGATCAGAAATCTCAGCATAAGAACAAGGAAAAAGCATTCCGTGTACTTCGTTCAAGATTGTATGAAATGGAGCTGGCTAAAAAAATGGAGGCCGATGCAGCCAAGAGAAACTCTATGGTTTCCAGTGGAGACCGTAGTGCGAAGATAAGGACCTATAATTATGCTCAAAGCCGGGTGACAGATCACAGGATCAATCTTACCCTATATGACCTGTCTAATATCATTAATGGTGATATACAAAAGATTATTGATGAATTACAGCTTGCAGAAAATACCGAAAAGTTAAAAGAAAATTCAGATATACTATAAAGACTTTTAAACGCCATTCCGAGTTCATACGAAGAATGGCTTTTTTATTTCTGATGAACGCTAACCAACATTCGCTAAAAGATAATTGATATTATGACATCACAGGAGCTGACTGAACAGATCTTTAAGAAAAAATCATTTTTATGTGTAGGTCTGGATACAGATATTGAAAGGATTCCAACCTACTTGCTTTCTGAAAAAGACCCTGTTTTCAGCTTTAATAAAGCCATCATCGATGCTACCCATGAATTTTGCGTGGCCTACAAACCAAATATTGCATTTTACGAAGCTTTGGGTGTCGATGGCTGGAAGTCTCTTAAGAAAACAATCAATTATCTGCATTCAGAATATCCAGATCTTTATACTATCGCCGATGCAAAGCGTGGAGATATAGGGAATACCTCTCGAATGTATGCCAAGGCATTTTTTGAGGACCTTGGTTTCGATTCTGTAACCGTAGCGCCTTATATGGGGAAGGATTCTGTAGAACCTTTCTTAGAATTTACCAATAAGCATACTATTTTACTGGCCCTGACTTCCAATGAAGGTGCTTTCGACTTCCAGACCCTGAAAACGGGAGATGAAGATCTTTACAAAAAGGTGATCAAGATATCTAAAGATTGGCAGAATTCTGAAAATCTAATGTATGTTGTTGGAGCTACCAAGGCAGAATACCTGGCAGATATAAGGAAGATAATTCCAGAAAACTTTCTTCTAGTACCTGGTGTAGGTGCCCAGGGAGGAAGTCTGGAAGAAGTCTGCAAATATGGGATAACCAAGAATGTTGGGCTGCTGGTAAATTCTTCCAGGAAAATTATTTACGCCTCAGACTCTTCAAATTTTGCTGAAATCGCTGCCGCGAAAGCTGAAGCCATGCAGAACCAGATGGCCCAGGAATTGGAAAAATTGTAATTCTTCGTGATGAAAATTCAGGATCAGTTAGGTCGGAAAATTGAACTGAAATCAACTCCAAAAAGAATAATTTCTTTGGTGCCCAGCCAGACAGAACTTTTAGTAGATCTTGGTTTGCAGGATTATATTGTTGGCATCACTCATTATTGTGTGCATCCTGCTGCACTGAAAGAACTCAAGACAAGCGTTGGTGGCACAAAAAAGGTAAATTTTAGAAAGCTTAGGGAGCTCAATCCAGACTTTATCCTATGCAATAAGGAAGAAAATACCAGGGAGATGGTACATAGGCTTGAAAAAATTGCTCCGGTTTATGTGTCAGATGTTGCCACAATACAGGATGCATTTAACTTAATGCTGGATTGCGGAAGGATCTTCGATTGTTCCCAGCTCGCAATTACCATGGTGAATTCCATTTCAAAG
>JBFIMP010000083.1:0-10133 GCA_041611635.1 Christiangramia sp. | reverse complement strand
TCGTAAGGATTTTTAAATTCCTGATCTACGCTATCTATTTCGTGATATTTCTTAATTACTTCCCTAAAAATCGTGTTGGCCTTATCTGAAAACATATTGTATAATTTCTTCTTATTCTATTTTTATTCTAAGTGCCTTTATTGCAAAATAAAAGCCTTTGCAAAGATATTATTTTTAAAAAGAGTAAGGCTTAAGCCAGGCTAAACATTCGGTTCTAAACGAAAAAAGCTACGATAAAAGGCACTAATAAAAGTGTTATTAGAATGATCTCTTTAAAGGTCTTATCTTTTTTATCATCAAAATAATTAGATGCGATAATACTCAAAGGAACAAAAAAGAAGATAAGTTCGCTCCCGTTCTTGGTGGGAGAAAATATCGCCACCGCCGCCGAGGTCGCCAGACTAAAAAGAATCATGCTTAATACCGGTCTTCTCGTTATACTGGCTTTTTGAATTGCTGCGAAATACTGAAACAGGGTCCAGATGAGCAATCCCAGGAAAATACTCAATGGGATAAGCATTTTCAAATCTCCGTATTCAGTAAAATCCAGATTAATAGGTTGATACCAGTCGGCAAACAGGTAAAACTCATCATAAGCCAGTAAATGAAAGCAAATAGTGAGCGATGCCACGGCAAAAAAGGCGACAAAGGGTATTAACCAGTTCTTGAATGAAGAAGCAAAATTAAGAATCGCGAAAAACACCAAAGCGAGAAATAAAACCGACCAGAAATGATAAAGGGTAGCAATACTAATCCAGAAGGTTGCGTCAAAAATTTTCTTTTGGACAGAGATATAAGATTTTAAGCTTATAATACGTCTTAACCCAAATAGCACGCATAAGTTGGAAATAATGATAGACTCATTCCTCAAAAGGCTAAAGAAAGAAATCGAAAATATTGCGAATAGCAAGGTCTTATAAGCACTTCTCTTGGTAAGCTCGTTCTTTTTTGCAATAAAGTTAAGCACCAGAAGGCTCAAAACCAGCAAAAGCAGAACTCCTATTTTTTCAAAAAGCTCCAGCCAGCTAAAACCTTTGTCCCAATCAGTAAAACTAGCACCTATGTAAAAAAGGCTCATCAACAGAATGATGACTACGAGGTTAAATGGCTTGGATTTGCTAAAAAAGCTTGTTAGCATTAGGGTTTTTTATATTTTTGTACTCACAAATAAAGTTCAGACAATGAAAGATTTTTTTGAGGCGATACAGTGGTTTTTTGAAAACATACTTTTTTATCCTCTTGATGCTTTAAGGGCACTTGAGTTAGATTCATGGTTTCTTGCGAATATCCTTAACTGGGCCTTTATGCTTATTGGTTTTGTAGCTTTCCTTTACTGGATGAAGCAATTAAAGAAATTCAACGATAGAAACGAGGAAAACAGAGAATCTACTTCTCACTCTTTCCTAGGATAGATCGAAACCTATATCTTTTCTAAAATACATCTTATCAAATTGCAGCTTGCCTGCACTTTGGTAAGATTTTTTTAGTGCCTGTTTGTAATCTTCCCCAAAGGAGGTTATAGCGATCACACGGCCTCCACTAGTAAGTATCTTCCCTTCTTCATTCTTTGTTCCTGCATGGAAAACCATCGAATCTTCGATTTGTTCTAAACCGCCAATTTCTTTTCCTTTTTCATAAGATTCTGGATAACCTCCAGAAACCAGCATCACTGTGGTAGCAGACCTTTCATCGATCTCCAGGTCTATTTTATCAAGATCTCCGCTCCAGGTCTTTTCCAGTAATTCAACCAGGTCTGTTTTAATTCTAGGCAGTACCACTTCTGTTTCTGGATCCCCCATTCTAACATTATATTCGATCACATATGGCTCGTTATCCACTTTAATAAGCCCTATGAATACAAATCCCTTATAATCAATTTGTTCTTTTTTCAGGCCATTAACGGTTGGTTTTACAACGCGGTCTTCAATTTTTTGCATCAGGATCTCATCGGCAAAAGGAACCGGGGAAACGGCACCCATCCCACCGGTATTCAATCCCGTATCTCCTTCTCCAATTCTTTTATAGTCCTTTGCTGTTGGCAGGATCTTGTAATTTTCGCCATCGGTAAGCACAAACACACTTAATTCTATACCGTCCAGAAATTCTTCGATCACCACCTTTTCACTGGCAGCACCAAACTTTCCAGATAACATGTTCTCAAGCTCCTTTTTTGCTTCATCAAGGTCATCTATGATCAAAACCCCTTTACCTGCCGCAAGTCCATCTGCCTTTAATACATATGGCGGCTTTAAAGTTTCCAAAAAGTTCTTCCCGGCCTGCAGGCTTTCAAAACTGAAACTTTCATAAGCTGCAGTGGGAATATTATGCATTGCCATAAACTCCTTGGCTCTTTCCTTACTGCCTTCAAGTAAAGCTCCTCGGCTCGATGGACCAATGATCTGGATATTTTTAAGCCTTTCATCTTTCGCAAAAAAATCTACGATTCCCTTAACCAAAGGATCTTCAGGTCCAACCACGATCATATCTATATCCTTTTCTATGGCAGTATTGGCTACCGCAGCAAAATCTATAGGATTAAGCTGAAGATTTTCAGCAATCTGCGCTGTACCTGCATTTCCGGGAGCAACATAGAGTTTACTGCATTTGCTGCTTTGCGAAATCTTATAGGCAAAAGTATGTTCACGGCCACCAGAGCCCAGGATAAGAATATTCATTAGTTGTGGTTTTAAATATTGCTTCAAAAATAATTGTTTGTAAATTGAAGCACGAATAAAATCGTTAAAAAAGCTTCTCTGCCCTTGGATTGGTTTAAACTTTCGTTGCAGCTAAATAAATTCCCGATCAAAAGGGCTCAAAGTACTCTGGAAAAGATTCGTAATATTCCAGAAGAACACTATGCCGAGTTTCTGAGAAAAAGGCGCAATACTATCATCGATTATCATATACAGCACAATAATTTCTACCGCGAATTCTTTAATTGGGAAGGATTCGATGACTGGAAACATGTGCCTATCATGAAAAAAGCAGATCTTCAGCATCCTTTAAAAGAAAGGCTGAGTTCTACTTATAATACCAAAACGGCCTATATCGGGAAGACGTCGGGCAGTAGCGGTCATCCATTTATTTTTGCCAAGAACAGGTTTGCACATGCCCTTAGCTGGGCCGGATTTCAGGACAGGTACAGTTGGTATAACATTGACCTTAACAAATCACTGCAAGCCCGGTTTTATGGTATTCCGCTGGATTTTTATGGAAATATTCAGGAACGACTTAAGGATAGGATAAGCCTTAGACGCAGGTTCAATATTTTCGACCTCAGCGAGCAAAAAATGGAGGTTTTCCTGGAACGCTTTAAACGCTCAGATTTTAATTACCTAAACGGATATACCAGCGCAATTGTTCTTTTCGCAAGATTCTTAAAGGATAAAGGCATTGTTCTGAAAGAACTTTGTCCCAGTCTTAATATTTGCATTGTTACTTCTGAAAGGCTTTTCGATAAGGACAAGCAACTTATTGAAGCTGCTTTGGGTGTACCGGTAATTAATGAATACGGTGCCAGCGAGGTAGGCCTTATCGCTTTTGAGGATGCCAAAAACCACTGGATCGTTAACTCTGAAGATCTTTATATCGAGATCCTCGACGAAAATGACAATATTCTGCCTTATGGTGAAGAAGGCCGTGTAGTGATCACCTCGCTTTATAATAAAGCGCATCCTATGATTCGCTATGATATTGGAGATATTGGTTCCCTTTCTAAAAAAAGCACCCTAAAGAGGCCAATCCTTGAAAAGCTTATAGGTAGGACCAATGATATTGCCAGACTCCCCGATGGGAAAGTGGTACCCGGGCTAACCTTTTACTACGTTACTAAAACCATTATTGAGGATAACGGCAATATCAAGGAGTTTGTCATCATTCAAACTGAAATTGATGAATTCCAGATCGAATATGTTAGCGAGCATGAACTTACCGCGGAACAAAAAAACAAAATTCTGGATGCCGTGGGCATTTACGTAGGAAAAAATCTGAAGATAGGTTTCGAGAGAAAAGATATTCTTAAACGCAGCCAGAGCGGGAAATTGAAACAATTTACTTCTCAGTTGTAATAACTTTGGTTTGCCTCGACTTCACAAAGAACTGTTCGTTTAAAAACACCAACATTTTAGAAAGACTGCTTAGATAGCTATATCCAAGAACTTCATGGTAGACCTTGAAATTATACTTCAGCATCTCCAGTTTATTTCTGGAAATCGAATTTTTACGCACCCGGTAAGTGGCCAGCGATTCCTCTATTCCTTTCATGGGACCTCCTCTTTCAATCACCTTTAGCCATAAAGCCCAATCCTGTCTTTTGGAAATTTCAGGGCAATAGATCTTCCCAATCTTTTGGGCATCATAAATTCCGGTAAGGTTACCCACATAATTCGCTTTCAATAATTTTTCATAGGAAAGTCTCGGCAGGGCTTCGATCTTTTTATGCAGTGGGTCGCCATTTTCTGAAATTAGCTCGTAGCTGGAGAAACATGCAGAGATGACTTCCTCCTGAAGGGTTTTTACTTGTATATAAAGCTTCCCGGGCTTCCATTGGTCATCTGCGTCCAGGAAGGCTATAAAGTGTCCCTGAGCAGCTTCAATACCCTTATTCCGGCTATGATGTGTTCCCAGATTAGATTCATTTACCAGAAGTTTAATTCTCTTATCCTTTTCAGTAAATTTCTTTATTATTTTCCTCGTATTATCTGAGGATGCATCATCGATCACCAGAAGTTCCCAGTTTGGATAGGTTTGAGCTATGACCGACTGGATGGAGTCAGCAATAAATGCCTCTGTATTGTAGGCAGGCATGATTACTGAAACCATTCTATTAAGCTCCATGACTATCTCCTGATGTGTTCTGAAAAGTCTTTATGTTCTCTTTTCTGCAATTCTTCCTGGCTCAGACTTTTAAAGTAATCATAAGTGATCTTCATGCCCTCTGCCCTGCTCACTTTTGGTTCCCAGCCAAGGATCTCCCTCGCCCTGGTGATATCAGGCTTTCTCTGCAACGGATCATCCTGCGGAAGTTCCTTATAAACGATCTTTTGATCTGTCCCTGTAAGCTTGATGATCTCATCTGCAAAATCAAGAATGCTTATTTCATTAGGATTTCCAATATTTACGGGTTCAGAATAATCGCTTAAAAGCAACCTGTAGATACCTTCTACCTGATCATCTACGTAACAAAAAGACCTGGTTTGTGAACCATCCCCAAAAACCGTAAGGTCTTCTCCTCTTAGCGCCTGACCAATAAAAGCGGGGATTACACGCCCATCATTCAGCCTCATTCTGGGACCATAGGTGTTGAATATCCTGGCGATCCTGGTCTCCAGTCCGTGAAATCTATGATAGGCCATAGTGATCGATTCCTGGAAACGCTTAGCTTCATCATATACTCCGCGGGGACCAATGGCATTCACATTGCCATAATATTCCTCATTCTGCGGATGTACCAATGGATCACCGTAGACTTCAGAAGTAGATGCAATTAGGATCCTGGCGTTCTTTTCCTTTGCCAGTCCAAGGCAATGCATAGTCCCAACAGATCCCACCTTGAGTGTTTGAATAGGAATCTTGAGGTAATCTATAGGGCTGGCCGGGGAAGCAAAATGCAGTATATAATCCAGGTCGCCGGCAACATGCACGAATTTGGTAATATCGTGATGATGAAATTCAAAATTCTTATTTTTCATCAGGTGCTCGATATTCCTGAGGTCTCCGGTAATAAGATTATCCATCCCAATTACCTCGAAACCTTCCTTAATAAATCGGTCGCAAAGGTGAGAACCCAAAAATCCGGCGGCACCGGTGATCAATATTCTTTTAGCCATAATTATTTACTTGGTCAAAAATTAGTCAATTTTCATCAATTAGCTGATGAAGACTTATTTTCCAGTCCTTGATTGGTCCAAAATTCTTTATTGCCTTTTCCTTGGACAGTACACTATATTCAGGTCTTTCTGCTAAAGTTTTAAAGAACCCGGTCCTGTTTAAACTAACCTGGTCCATTTTATTTGAGTAATTCAGGATCTCTTCGGCAAAATCATACCAGGTAGCTGCACCTTCGTTACTGAAATGGTAAAGTCCATATTTTTTAGATCCCGCAGCAATGATGCAAAGCACATATTCGGCAAGATCGTTCGCATTGGTTGGGGTACCCAATTGCATGGTGGTTATATTCAGTTCGGCTTTTTCATCAGCCTTTCTTAGAATGGTGCGGTAAAAATTATGCCCGAATTCTGAATACAACCAGGAAGTTCTGAAAATAAAATATTCTCCCAAAGCTTCTTTGATGAATTCCTCTCCTTTTAGCTTGGAAGCACCATAAACGCTAATAGGATCAACCTCATCTGTTTCTACATATGGCACTTGAGATTTACCATTGAATACATAATCTGTTGAAAAATGGAATAGGGTTGCCCCATATTCTTTACTGGCCTCGGCCATATTCTTTGCTCCTTCGGCATTGATCAAAAATGCTTTATCCTGTTCATTTTCGGCGTGTTCTACATTTGTGTATGCCGCGCAATTAATACAGAAATCGATTTTATGCTCCTGGAAAAAGGCAGTAATAGATTTCTTCGAACTTATGTCTAACTCCCTTGAAGAGCAAAATAGAAACCTGAAATTCGGGAATTTAGTACTTTGTTTTTGGAAACACTGCCCTAACTGGCCATTAGCTCCTGTTACTAGAATTGTTCTCATCCAAATACCTCCTTAAAAGTTGGCAAGTCCCTGTCCTTATCTGAAAGGACCATTTCTTTAATAGGAAAGTCCCAGTCTATGTCAAGATCTGGGTCGTTAAAAATAATACCCCCTTCAGATCCCGGAGTATAATAATTATCGCATTTATAACCGAAAACAGATTTTGTGGAAAGGGTTAAAAACCCATGCCCAAAACCTTTGGGAACATATAATTGATGCAGGTTTTGATCGTCGAGAATGGCGGAATAGGTTTGTTTGAAAGTAGGAGAATCTGGCCTGAGATCTACCACCACATCCAGTACTTTACCATAGATCACCCTTACTATTTTGGTTTGGGCAAAATCACCCTTTTGATAATGCATTCCCCGAAGTACCCCGTAAGATGATACCGACTGGTTATCCTGAACAAACTCGGTATCTATCCCGGTAAGTTCAGCAAAACGTTTTCTGTGATACGTCTCCAGAAAGATACCACGCTGATCTTTAAATATTTTTGGTTTTACAAGAAAACAGTCTTTTAGAGGTGTTTCTTCTACCTGCATTCCTATGGTTTATGAATTAAAAATTTGTTCCAGTATCTTTTCTGTGATCAGGTATGTGGGCTTCACCCCAGAGGTGCCCAAGCCTCCAGAGGCCAGTGTACTTCCTGTCTCCAAAGGATTATCTGATGCGTAATAGGCATATCTTACCTCCACGTCTTCAGAAATACTTCTTCGCAATCTAGAGGCTGCCTGGATGGCCTTTTGGTAATGAGCTCCTTCCATCTCCAGCCCGCATACATTCCAGGTTGAATCATGGAAGAACCTTAAAATATCCTTATTCTGCAGAGATGTTCCCAGTACCGTGATCATTGCTCCATCAAGCACTTTGATATCATGCCCTTCAAGATCAGACTTTTTAAGCTGATTTTCAAATGGATAATTATCTGCTGTACCTTCGAAAAGATGCGCATCCGGGATCATGATATCTCCTTTTCCGCCTTCAAGAATTCCCGCTTTCCCCATAATAGAAATGGACTTTACGTTCATCTTTATCTCTTCATCTTTGAGGTTATAAGGTTTAAGTAGTTCATCCATAGTTTCGTAAGCCTGCTCTCCAAAAGCATAGTCCATCACTAAGATCACCGGTTTTTCTTCCGGTTTTAGATCTTTTAGTTTCTTACCATTAAAACCATCTTCAAGTTTAGCCGTATCAAATATCTGAACATCGATATTTGTCCCGCTTTTGTCTTCAAGAAAGAACATTCCCTTATCTAAAGCAGTTTTGGTCACTTTACTTCTAAGAGAGCCATTGCCGCTATCACTTAATTCCTCATAAATATCAAGGGTCTTCTTCTTTTTCAATTCTGTTTTCAGAGCATATGGGGTATACAGGGTATTCATCACGCTATGCATATTGGCACTAATGATATGCAGTGGCCTGTCCATAAGGTCATTTTCCATAAGGCATTGCTTGATATGATTCGCCCATATCTCTCCATGAATGTGGTGCCCCAGACGCTCTCTAAGCACGGGACTAAAAGTAATGATGCGTTTCTCATTCTTTACCCCTTCTCTAATCGCCATGTTCCCTAATGACCATACTAACCTTAGAAAACGATCTGGATTATCTGGCGTAGAAAACTTAGGGTATAATTTAGTTATTTCATGGAAGGTACGGCCCAGAATGCTGGCAGTATGTGTTAATGCAACCTCGCGTTGAGCCTGGGACAGGTCGCCCTGCTGCTTTACTGCAAATTCCAGTTTTTCCCAGTCACGGTTCACACTGCCATCTTCATCTATCAACACCCTTTTCATGATCTTGTGCGATTCTATGAAAAGAAAGGTTAAGTGGGTAAGAATATCATAGATCTCAGATCTTCCCCTGGTGATCTCGATATTCATTTGCTCATCATCTATCCTGTAACAATTTCTTCTTCGTTTTGGGGGAACTATAGGTTTAAAATGGGAATTTCCATAACCCTCGTCACTGGTTAAATTGATAAAACGACATTCCTCGATTCCATGCGGAAGCCTGTCTATCACATATAAAAGTCCTTCCAACTCAGCCTTATCGTTGGCAATGGAGCCATAGATCTCTGGTCTTAAAGTTAAAAGAGACTCTCTTAAGGTATCTCCCGAAACACCCATGGGTTTATAAAAACCCCGATTAAAAAGGTGTCTCATGGTAATATACATGCGTTCTATAGCCCCAGAACTTTCCTGTGCTCTCGTGCGTCCCTGTAATTTTAGTATCGACATAGTAATTTTTTAAATAATATTTTTGAGTTTATCTGCGATCTGCCGATCATTAGATAATCTTGGAAGTTTATTCTGCCCGCCAAGTTTTCCAATGGATTTCATATAATCCTGAAACCCGTTTCTGGGTATTTTTGTGATCTTAAGCCTCTGCAGAATATTTCCCTGGATAAGATCCAGGTAATAAGAATTCTGCCTTTGTAAAGATTTATCAATAATATCGGCAAATCTATTTAAATCTTCCGGTTCCTGCTCAAATTCTATAAACCATTCATGATAGGGAAGTTCTTCTCCATCTGGGTTTATCTGGGGTGCCACCGTAAATTCGCTAATTTCTGCTCCCGTCCCGGCAACCGCATCTTGCATGGCTTCTTCAACCTCCTTGGCAATGACATGCTCTCCAAAAGCTGAAATAAAATGTTTAATTCGGCCAGAGACGATTACCCGGTAGGGTTTTAAAGAGGTAAACTGAATGGTATCCCCAATATTGTAGGCCCACAGACCCGCATTGGAAGAAATGATCATTACATAATTTACTCCTTCTTCAACGTCTTTTAAAAGTAGCCTATCCGGGTTTTCTGAATAAAACTCATCTGCTTTGATGAATTCGTAGAACATTCCCGAGTCCAGCTGAAGCAACATTCCCTTTACATCCTGTTTATCCTGGAAAGCGAAAAACCCTTCAGAAGCCGGATAAAGCTCGATACTATCCACTTTTCTACCTATCAGCGTTTCAAATTTAGAGCGATACGGCTCGTAATTCACGCCTCCGTAGATGAACAGGTCAAAATTCGGGAAAATATCACCTACCTTTTTTCCGGTTTTATCGATAAGCCTCTCAAAATACATCTGCACCCAGGAAGGAATACCGCTAATCACCGACATATCTTCTGGCAAAGTTTCATCCACAATCGCATCTACTTTTCTTTCCCAGTCATCTATACAATTCGTTTCCCAGCTAGGCATTCTGTTTTTCTGTAAATAACCGGGTACATAATGCGCCACAATTCCTGAAAGTCTGCCCAGTTTGACTCCATTTTTATCGTCGAGTTCCGGACTTCCCTGTAGAAAGATCATTTTGCCGTCTACAAATTTAGATTTGCCGGTATCTTCTATGTAGCATAGAATAGCATTCCTGGCCGCATTGATATGTGTAGGCATCGATTCTTTGGTAAGCGGAATATATTTCGCTCC